>NYZG01000021.1 GCA_002687025.1 Candidatus Poribacteria bacterium | reverse complement strand
CGGCGCGACGGTTCGCGACATGGCCACGGACGACTTCGCGATGGACCCCGGCGCCGCGACAATGTGGGTACACCCCGACACCGGAGCCGCCTATTACGGCAACTACCGCGGAGGCAAGAGGCGGGGCGTCGTGGACTTCGACAGCCTCGGGCTGGTGAATCTGGCCGGCGGCAGCCAGGACTACTCGGTTGGCTTCGGTTTCTCCTCCGATCGCCCGCCGCGCTACTTCGACGTGTGGGTCGACCAGTTGTCGGGCGGATACGTGCCGCCGGTGATCGTGCGCGGCCCGCACGCCGACGATCTGCCGACCGACGAGCTGTTCGCGGCCGGGGCGATCCTAGAAGTCGCGGAATCGATCGCGGTCGACGCGGCAACCGACACGATCCACCTGGCGGGAACCACCCGCGAAGTCGCCGCAAAGCTGCGTGAAGTCGTCATTGCCTCGGTCGATGGCGGCGAGAGTTGGGCGGAGGTCGGCGACATGTCGGGGCAGCTCTACTTCTTGTCGGGCCACGACGCCCTGTTCATGCAGACTGACGACGACCTGTACCGACTCGCGCTGCCGACGTCCGTGTCCGCGTGGGGCAAGGCGTCGACGACCTGGGGCGCGCTGAAGCGCGGTCGGTGACCGCGACGCGTGGGGAGGACGTTGCAGATGTCGGTGTCCCGCAGTTGCGCCACATCGCTCGCGTTGCTGCTCGCCGTCGGGATGAACGCGTCCGCGCAGCGCGGCGATCGCACGGACAACTTCCGCCGAGGGACGCTGCGCCCCGCGTGGACGTTCCTGGCGCCGGGCGGCGGGTTCTACGAGCTGCGCGATGGGTGGGTGCACATCACGTCGCCCGGAGTGCGGGACCCGGTACCGCGACAAGACGCCGCGATGTCTCCGATGCTGCTGCTGCGACCACCGACCGACGAGGCGTTCAGCTTCGAAAGCCGACTCAGGTCCCACACACGCACGCACTGGGCGATGGCGGGGTTGGTGGCCATCTCGGACGACCTGGAGTCCCGCATGGCCATGCTGTACGCCCCCACGATGACCGGCGGCCGTCTGATACTGGAGTGGTGGGTCGCCCGTGGGATGGAGGGCGCGGGGAACCTCGTGGTCGGTTCGACCGGTGACATGTGGCTGCGAGTGGAGTCTCGCTCGGGGTCGCCCTTCACCAACCCGAAGTTCTACTACAGGCAGAGCGGCGACGACGAGCCCTGGATAGACGCCATGCGGGCCAAAGGAGGCATCGCATTTCGTCTCCCGCGCGTGATGGAGCCGCGATTCCGCAGCGGGGAGTACTCGGTAGGGCTGGTCGTCTCAGGCGGCCCGTTAGCCGTAGACGACGAGGAGGAAGTCGCGTTCGACTACTTCCACTCCCCGGAGATGGCGCCGTTGGCCGTGCGGCCGGCGGGAACGTCGACCACGCTCTGGGCCGACCTGAAACGAGCGCGCTGATGGCACGCTGTCGCCTCCAGACGCGGCGCGCGCTGGCGATGACCATCGCGCTGACAGCGGCGGCGTGGCGCGCGAAGCTGCTCGCCCTCGTCATGACCAAGTGTTGCGGCCTCGTCGCGAAGAGCACCACGCCACTCGACTTCACCGCGCACCTCCTCCTCGCGGTGGGGATCGCCGTTCGTGGTGCTGGTCGGGTCGGCTGAGTTCGCCGCCCGGATGGCGAACGCCGCGGAAGAGGCGCAGGCGCTGTCGCGCTACGTGGGCTAGGGCAGCGGCCGGCCGTGCTGTGCGCTGCGGCCTTTCCGCTGAAGCGTGCCCGTTGACGCCGCGCGGGCACGACGGACCCAGCGGCCCGCCTGGAACTGCGAGGGTGGGCCGCCGTGTAGGCCTGTTGCGGAGCCGATCCCGACGCCAAGGACCCAACGGCCCAGCGCGGAGCCATGTCTGCGGAGCAGCTCGAATCCGTGGCTGCCCCGCAGGCCTGTCTCTGTGACGTACTGGTACTGGGCCGGTGGGCCCTTACCGCGTGGATCCCCTATTCAGACGGCTTCCAAGCGGCCCGCCTCTCTCTCCGGCTGGGCCGATGGCTCCAGGGCTGGGCCCTTCAGGGCGACCACGCGCGTCCGTCGTCCGACGATGTGTCGCCGCGGCTTCAGGTGGCCGCCCTCCGTCTCGATCCNCCCGCGATCCCGCCANTCCTGGAGGACNCGCGTNGGGTTGTAGCCGGCGCGGGTNGNCTCCTNGTCCCAGACGTTGTGGAGGATGTACGCGTCGCCGGCCTGGGTGATCTTGCCCCAGACGGTCTCGTTCTCGGGCGGTGCGTCCTGGGTGTCGGGGCCGTAGTCGACCTCGCGGACGAAATGCCGACGGTTCGTCACGAGCCACGACCTCACCCACTCCATCGCCCGCACGCCATATGGCGCGTTCGACGGCTCACGCGACCAGATGCGCCGACCCATCTCGATCGACTCGTCCAGGAACGCGGAGCCCGACTCCTCGGCGCCGAACACCCACACGTCCGCCAGCGCGTCCGCCCAGCACACCGTCGCTAGCGCCGTGAGAGACGATGGCCGCGCGTCGGGCAGCTCCTTGCGCAGACGCGTCAGCCCCACGCCGAGAGCGTCACGCACCCGCGCCGCGTCGGCGTTCACCAGCGCCTCCAGGAACGCCCGGCCCGCGTGCCCATAGCAGCGGCCGGTGACGTCGTGCATCCGCGTCGCGAGGGCGTCGTCCTCGACGGGTCGCCCGTTGAGTTCGAGCATTCGAGCCGACTGCCCGCCGAAGTCGTCGAGCGTGGTGAGCGGCTCCTCGCCGGTCGTCAGCGCAACGACCCGCCATCGCGCCGTCTGCTGCAGGCCGCCCTCCTTGGCGCCGCGCGTCTTGCCCGTTTCCTGCGCGATGAGATAGCTAAGCGTCTTCCGCATCTGCACGTCGGCGTTCAGTTGCAGCTCGTCCAGGACGATCGGCAGGTCGCAGAAGAGCGCCGCCTTCCTCTCGACGCCGACGATCGTGGTGAACAGCGTGCTGATGAGACGCGACGGGTCACCGAAGATGCTCGACACGAGCTTGGCGATGGCCGTCTTGCCGCCCCCGCTGTCGCCGTACACATGCACGCCGAACGACCGCGCGCCGCACAGCCGCAGCAGCGGCGCCGCGAACCCCGCCGCCAGGATGAACCGCGCCAGGTCGCTCGAATCGCGGGCCTTCCGCGCGACGTCGAGCCACTCGTCGTGGTCGCCGGCGGCGGACAGACCTCGACGCACCGTAGCTTCCTCGCCGTGGTTGCGGGGGTAGAGGCGCACGCGCGTGGCGGCATGGTCGTCCTCGCGCGTGATGCATCGGTCGGCGAGGACGAAGCTCCGCGCGCCGTCGACGTCATGCCAGCCGTTCCGCTCGGTGAGACGGTCGGTGGCGATATACGGCCCGATGGCGGCCTCCAGCTTCGCCAGGTAGGACGCCACCGCGGTCGACAACGGCGACGCCACCGGCAGCCCCGCGTCCGCGAAGTCGATCAGCTTGCGCGCGTTCAGGGCTGCCCCGCGTTCGACGAGCAGCGTGTGCAGCTGCGGCGTGGCGTCCCGCGCGCGCGTGAAGGCGAGCTCCAGGTAGTGCTTGCCCGAGTCGACATCGACCCCCTGCCCCGACAGCCACAGCGGCGCATAGCTCACCCGTCGGTCGGGCAGGCGACGGAGTTCGTTGTCCTTCTCGTCGAAGTCGGCGTACACGACTCCCGACGGGCGCACTCGGTATCCGCGATCGTATGTGTCGTCACCCTTGCGGCGCCGCGCGTCGAGCAGCAGCCGGTCGCTGATCTTCATCGCCAGGACGCGCCGGCACTCATCCGAGTGATGGGGCGCGCAGGTAATCGTCGGGCGGGACGCCATCGCCGATGACCTCGCTGAACTGCTCCCGCGTACGGCCGGCGGCGAGTGCGGAGTCGGCGTCGACCTTCGCGCGGTTTGCGTCCCATTCGATGGGGAAGGTCGCGACCTTCGCGCCGATGTCCGCTGCGGCGAGGTCAGTCGCGATGCGCCACGCCCAGTACTCCGTGTCGTAACGGCTGAGGGCGTTGGGTTTGTGGCCGGGCTTGTCGGGGTCGGCCTTGTCCTCGCGGCCGAACAGGATGACGACCTCGCCCACATCGTGCCCGGTGAGCCACGCGACCAGCCGCGGGAAGTTCACCCCCGCGAACGACGACACGCCCGGCACGGCGATGGCGCGGACGCCCAGTTGCCGAAGGGCCGCGGCGCCGAACTCGCCCTCGACCATCACGACCGGGCGCCGGGCCGACGTGGAGGCGAATCGCGGCGCGTAGACCTGCGCGGGATGCCCCTTCGGGCCTCCCTTGTGCGGCCGGATAAGGCGGCATGCGCCGTTCTCGTCGAGGTATGGGATGAGGACGTTGGGCCGCAGGTAGATGCCGTTGGGCGCGACGCCGCGATCGCTCCGCGTGAACAGGCCGCTGTCCACGAGGCCCTGTTCGGTGAAGGCGCCTGAGTCGCGCATGGCGCATAGGGCGCCGCCCAGTTCGTGGCCACCGGAGCGGAACCTGAGGGCGTCGATCGTGTCGTCGGAGAGGCCTCGGCGCGTGTTGAGCGCGCGTCGGTCTCGGGCATCGAGCTGCGTCGCGTCGAGGAACTTGCCCAGGGCCGCGGACGGCTCGTCGACGTAGTCGGCTGCTGTGGGGTCGATGTCGCTGGTGATCGGGGCGGCGTGGGTCGCGGTGGGGTCCATGCGTCGGGTCTCCGTTGCGTCTTGCGCCTGGCCGTCGGCGGAGGAGCCGCGGGCAGCGGGCGGTAGTTAGTAGCTACTACGGACGCTACCGTACGGAGGGGTGGTCGGTTCAAACAGAACTTGCAGTGTCTTGTGTGTTGCGCGTCGCGCCGTTGTGTGACATTCTGCACGCTACGCACCGCGTACGTAGGCGCGCGGCGGACACGAATGGCGTCCGGCGGCGTCAAACCGCGAGGGAGACTCCATGCTCGTTTTCATCAGTGACCTGCATCTCACGGATGGCTCGTCCGGGACGACCGTGGGCGTCCAGGCGTTCCGCAAGTTCCGCCAGGACCTGTCGGACATGGCGTACGACGCGTCCTGGCGGCGGACGGAGGGTGGCGGTGACGCCGTCTACGCGCCCATCGCGCGTCTCGATGTCGTGCTGCTGGGTGACATTCTCGATCTCATACGGTCGGGGAAGTGGGCCGCCGGCGAGGACGCGAACACACCCACGGCCGAGCGCATCCGGCCATGGTCGTCGCAGCGCGACGTTGGTTTCCTGCAGATGGTGGACGACATCAGCCGGGCCACGCTGAAGGAGAACGACGATCGGCTGGAGGTGCTCCGCGGCATCAGCGGCGGGTCGATCACCCTCCCAGCCGCCGAGAACGGCCGGCCGAGTGATGTCGGATACGAGCCCACCGCCGACGGTCGAGTACCGGTCGAGGTCGATATCCACTACATGGTCGGGAACCACGACTGGTTCTACTGCATCGACCGCCCTGAGTACGACCCGATACGCAAGGCCGTCGTCGACGCGATGGGTCTGTCCAACGCGCACGATGTTCCGTTCCCGCACGATCTGGAGGAATCCACGGCCATACGCGTCGCCTGCGAGGATCACCGCGTGGTCGCGCGCCACGGCGACATCTACGACCGGTTCAACTTCGAGGAGGACCGCGCGGCGTCCTCGTTGGGCGATGTGATCGTCGTCGAGCTGCTGAACAAGTTCGCCGCCGCCGTGGAGGCGGCGCTCGGGAACCAGCTTCCCGACGCGTGCATCGCGGGCCTGAGCGAGGTGGACAACGTGCGACCGATCACGCTCGTGCCGGTCTGGGTGGATGGCGTCCTGCGCGATACATGCCCCAGCCGAGAGCTCCGAGACGACGTCAAGGACGTATGGAACGACCTCGTCGACGAGTTCCTCAAGGTGCCGTTCGTGAGGGAACGGGACAAGCGCTTCAGGGCAGACGACGTAGACGTTCTCCAGGCGGTGCTTCGGCTGACGCAGGGCTTCTCGTTCGGCGCGCTGAGCGGCGCCCTCGGGAAGCTGCACGAACTTGGCTTCCGCAAGCCCAAGAAGCACCACGAGCACGCCGCCGAGGAACAGGCGATCACGAGCCTGCGGGCCCGCTACGCGGTCTACGGGCACACACACCGCGCCGGCATCACGCCGCTGGATGTCCGACAGATACCGGGCATGTCGGTCGAGCAGCTCTACTTCAACACCGGGGCGTGGCGGAGGGTGCACGAACTGGTGGAGATGCGCCCCGACGAGCACGAGTTCGTCACCTACTCCGTGATGACCTATGTCGCGTTCTACAAGGACGACGAACGCAACGGGCGCCGGTTCGAGACGTGGTCGGGGACGCTCGCCGTGGACCCGCCCGCGTAGGACGCGGGGACGTATGGGCCGGCGCCGGTCATTCGTCGAAGAACTTGGGGTTGTGCCGCAGGATCATGGGGATGAGCTCCGGGCAGTTCTCGCGCACCAGCTTACGGCGCTCGTCCATGTCGAACGGGATGATGGGGCCGCCAACTTTCTGCAGCCATTGCTCGGCGAGGACCGACGGCCGGCCAACGTCCTCGGACGCGTCATCGTGCAGGAACACCTCGACGCGGTAGATTGGCAGCGTGCCTGGCGTTGTAGCGGCCGGGGCCGACAGGCGCGTGGGCGGGCAATCGGGCGTCTCGAGGCACATGTGCCCGGGGAAGTGCGGCGCTGAGTCCCCGCTCGCGCGCAGGGGCCGGATCGCACGGCCGAAATCGTGGATTCGTTTTGTGGTCGCCCCTACCGCCGCTGCGGTCCACTTCGACGTGCCTCGGGCCCGCCGTTCGCCCCACATGTCGTCCAGGGCAGCCACGGCGTCCCGGGCAAGTGTCGCGGGCGCATAGCTGCACGTCGGCAGCAGTGCGCGTGCTCCCCGGATCCTGCGCCCGCCAGTGAGTGACGGAAGCGTGTCGAGTTGTCGGTCCTCCGGCCTCTCACGCGGCCGGGATGCGCGACTGGTGCGAGCCACCGTAACGAGATCAAGGACGGGCACGTGTGCGAACACGGTACCAGCTATCGCCGCCGCGCTGGGGGTATCGGACGGGTAGGACGCCATACGTGCTAGTGAGAGCGTCAGGTCATGCCGCGCGCTCACGCCGTGCACCTCGTCGACTGTCTGCTCTCGCCCCCATCTCGCCGGCCTCTCCCCGCGCAGCTCCCACAGCATCGACGACAGATTCAGCGCGCGCGTCACATGCGCATCCACTGGTCCGATCCCGTTGGGCTTCGCCCAGAATCCACATGCCTCGAATCCAATCAGGCGGCCACGGAACTGCACCCTACATCGGCCTACGCCGGGATAGCGCGGGATCTTGACAGTCGACTCCGCGGGGCGCTGCGAGGGTGCAGCCGCGAGGTAGAGTGCGAGCATGTCGTCGACGGCAGCCAAGAGCGCCGACCTGTCCGACGCGACCCGCCCGT
>NYZG01000020.1 GCA_002687025.1 Candidatus Poribacteria bacterium | reverse complement strand
TGCGGCGCTTCTTCAGCAAGCGCACCGACCGAAAGCCGATCGTCCTGCCCGTGATCATCGAAGTGGGATGATCGCGTCGGGCGGGCCGCCGGGCCGCCCGGCGGCGTTGCGTGTCGTGACATGAGTTCGCGACGACCTATCGCAATCCGACGCCACGGACCGTGATGAAGCACACACTCGACATCCTGACCGCGCCAACACAGCTCCCCGACCCCATCGGGGAGGACGCCGTCGTTCCGTACCGAGGCCGCAAGGTCTACATCGAGAACTACGGCTGCCAGATGAACCTGAGCGACGCCGAGGTCATCCGGTCGATCCTCACGCGGGACGGCTACGGCTTCACTTCCGCGGTCGACGACGCGGACGTCATCCTCCTCAACACCTGCTCGGTGCGGGAGCACGCCGAGGAGCGCGTCTACGGGCGTCTGGCGGAGCTTTCCAGCCGGAAGGCCGGGCGACCGGAGCTCGTCCTGGGGGTGTGCGGGTGCATGGCGCAGCGCGTCGCCGACCGGATGCTCGACCGCGCGCCGTACGTCGATTTCGTGATGGGCCCCGACACATATCGCAACCTGCCCGAAGCCCTCGGCGCCACCGGCGGCGACCCGTTTCTGGACGTGCGGCTCGACCGCTCCGAGGACTACGCGGACATCCTGCCCATCCGCGAGGAGGTCGTCAAGGCATGGCTCACGATTCAGCGCGGATGCGACAAGTTCTGCACGTTCTGCATCGTCCCGTTCGTGCGCGGGCGTGAGAGGAGTATCTCCCTGGCGTCTCTGGTTGAGGAAGCGCGAGGCCTTGGCGCCCGCGGCGTGCGAGAGGTGACGCTCCTCGGTCAGACGGTGAACTCCTACGACGACGGCGAGCACGAATTCGCCGACCTGCTGAACGCCGTCGCGGAAGTGGACGGCATCGAGCGCGTGCGCTTCACGTCCCCGCATCCGTCCGACGCGACCGGCGCGATGATCCGAGCGATGGGCGGGAATCCGAAGGTCTGCGCGCACATGCACCTGCCCATGCAGTCCGGCTCGGACGATGTCCTGCGGCGCATGCGACGCACGTACACGGTCGAGGAGTACCTGCGGGTCGTGGACGACCTGCGGACGCACGTCCCCGGCGTGGCCATCACGACGGACATCATCGCGGGCTTCTGTGGCGAGACGGCGGACGATCACGCGGCTACCTGCGACGTCATGCGGCGGGTGAGGTTCGACAGCGCGTTCATGTTCCGCTACTCGCCTCGCGAGGGCGCCGTAGCGCACAAGAAGCACCCGGACGATGTGCCGGAGGACGAGAAGATACGGCGGCTCAGGGAGATCATCGACCTCCAGGAAGCCGTCTCACGTGAGGTGTACGCCGGACACGTGGGGAGCGTCGTATCCGCGCTCGTCGAGGGGCCATCGAAGCGCGACCCCAGCGACCTGTACGGTAAGACGGACGACTTCAAGACCTGCGTCTTCCCGGGCCGTGACGCGCAACCAGGCGACATCGTCCGCGTGCGCGTCGAATCGGCCACCGCGCACACGCTCATCGGACGGATCGTGAGCTGAAACGTCGAGACGGCCGCGCCGCACATCACGCGTGAGTCATGGATGGTCGCGTGCGGCAGCGAGGGCCTGCGAACGGCGACCTCGCCTCTCTAGCGCGTGATGTCACGCGGCCCCGAACTCAGGCGCTGCCGGTTGGTAGCGACCCACGCGTACACAACCCGCGCCACGGCCCGCACGCCCGGCACGCGATACAGCCACGCGACCCGCCGCACGTACCGCATTCCGCGCGCGACCTGATACACCGCGTCCGCCCCTACCGACACGGCGCCATCCGGGGCGACGTAGCGCATGCCTGTACTGAACGCGTCCTTCCGTAGGGCGGGGAAGCGATCTTCCAGTCCGTCCGTCTGCCTGGCGACGAATTCGAACCGGCCGGGAACGGTCAGGCGTTGCATGCGACGGATCTGCCCCTGACAGAACGAGCAGTCGCCGTCGAACACTACCGTGCCGCGCATGGGTGCATTCCCGGGGACGGGGCCCCTGAAGGGCCAATGTGAAGTGTGACGCGTCGCAGGCGGCGGGCAGGGATTGGCGGCCGATCGAGAGGGCCGCGACCGCGCTTGCGATGGCTAGATTTCGAGATTCTTGTCGAGCGTGGTGAGTTGCTCGGCGTTGCCGTCGGTAATCAGGTAGTCGTCCTCGATTCGGACGCCGCCGGTGTCTGAGTAGTAGAGGGCTGGTTCCACCGCGACGATGTTGCCCGCCTGCGCGTATTCTTCCTTCAGGGCGAAGTGGGGGCGTTCGTGCGCCTCGATACCGAACCCGTGCCCGGTGGCGTGGAAGAACCCCTGCGGCTTGCCGTCGACCTGGTGGGTTTTGTATCCGCGGCCGTCGAGGAACTCCGTTACGGAGGCGTGGATCTCCCGACCGTTGGCACCGGGCTTGAGCATGCCGTACGCGAACTCCTGCGCTTCCAGCACGGCCTCGTATTGCCTCTGCAGTGCTGTGGGGGCCGTGCCTCGGACGACCGTGCGCGTGATGTCGCAGTAGTAGCCGTTGCTGGCGCTGCGCGGGTTGCAGTCGATGATGATCGGCTGGTTCGCGTGGAGGGGTCCGTGGCCCTCTTCGTGAGGCATTGAGGTGTCCGACCCACACGACACGATCGTGTGCGAGGCCACGCAGTCGCGCTCGATGAGGTATTGGTGCATGTCGCGGCGCACGCGCTCGGATGTAAGCTGCTCGCCGTCGAGTTCGAGGATGCCGGTAGCCGAGATGTTCGCCCTGCGGATCGCGTCGATGGCTCCTGAGATGGCCGCTTCGGTATGCCTTACCGTCTCGCGCACCGCCGCGACCTCGGTCTCGTCCTTTAGGAGGCGTCTCTCGAAAAACGGTTCGAGCTTCACTTCGACCGCGTGCCCATAGCTGCGGATGCCGTCGGCGAACTTGAGGCTGAAGTCCGGCGGCACGATGACCCGACTGAGGCCGAGATCGCGCATCAGCACGTCGACCACCTCTTCGGTGCCCGGGGCCTTCTGGTGCTTCTCCTGGGCCATCTTCCAGTACTGCACCAACGGAAGCACGCGATCCGCCTGGGCTCCTTGGCGCGCCCGCTCGATTTCCAGATTGCCGATGACGATCACGCGCTCTTCGGCCGTCTCCAGGTATATGAACGTGCTGGAGCTGCCGAATCGCGTGGCGTAGAACATGTTGGCGTTCGATTCGCTCGCCGACACGAGCAACAGCCCAGTCTGACCGTCCATAGCGCTCTGACTCCTCGTCACGCGGCCCTGACTGCCGCCACACCACGGTTGCCCGTCTCTGTCACGCCGGAGGACTCACGACGTACTCCGTGAGCGGTGCACCTCGACGGCGGAATAACCTAACGTCCCGAAGCCGGAGAGCGACGCAATTAGACCTGCGGGCGTGCTCTTGGTAACGCGTATTCGAACGCTATCCACGGCGAAATTGTTCAAAACGCGCTGGGAAATCTCTTCCGCCAGCGCCTCGATGATCTGGAAACGCTTGGTCGAGCCGAGCTCCATGACCATCCGGCACACTTCGCCGTAGTCCACGGTCTTCGACAGATCGTCCGACCGGCCCGCCTCAGCCAGGTCGAGGCACAGGTCGAGATCGACTGCGTACCACTGGCCGACATCCTGTTCCTCCTGCGTGGCCCCGTGGTTTCCGTAGAAGCGGATGTCACGCAGTAGTATGCGGTCGGCCGGCGACGACGCGCTTTCGGTCCTACGGGCGGTCATTGGCGGCGTCCGGTCAATCAGCGTCGAACGGCGTCGACCCGCCGGCCGATGAGTCACCGGCAGCGGCCGCATCATCCGAAGGGATGTTCGGATAGCGGTACACGTTCCCTTCGTAGTTCCGAAGCACGATCTCGTCATCATTCCATTCGACGATCGACTCTGGGGCCAGCGCTATTTTACCACCGCCACCGGGCGCGTCAATGACATAATGCGGCACGGCCATGCCGGACGTATGCCCGCGCAAGGCCCGGATGATCTCGAATCCCTTCTCGACGGCCGTGCGGAAATGCTCGGTCCCGAATACGAGGTCCGCCTGATAGATGTAGTACGGCTTGACGCGGATGCGCAGGAGCTTCTGCATGAGCTCCTTCATTACGTCGGGATCGTCGTTGACGCCCTTGAGCAGGACTGTCTGGCACCCCAGTGGTATTCCGGCATCGGCGAGCATGCCGCACGCCTTGGCGGCCTCGGGAGTCACCTCGCGCGGATGGTTGAAGTGCGTGTTGATGTATAGCGGATGGTACTTCCGCAGCATGTCGCACAGTTCGGGCGTGACACGTTGTGGTAGCGCGCACGGCACGCGCGTCGCTACGCGGATGATCTCCAGATGCGGTATCGCCCGGAGTTGCTGCAGCACCCACTCTATGCGCGATTCCGACAGCATGAGCGCGTCGCCACCGGAGACGACCACGTCGCGCACTTCAGGGTGCTCGCGGATGTAGTCGATCGCCTTCATCACCTCCTGCTTGGGGAGGGAATGCGGGTCCCCCACCTTGCGCTTGCGCGTGCAGAATCGGCAGTAGATGGGACATTGATGGTTGATGTAGAACAGGACGCGGTCGGGGTACCGGTGGGTCAGGTTGAGGATCGGGCTATCGCCCTCTTCCCCGAGGGGATCCTCGCAGCCAAGGGAGTCGGTCAGTTCGGCCCCGTCCGGCACGACCTGTCGCCAGATGGGGTCGCCCGGTTCCTCGATCAGGCTCAGGTAGTACTTGTTGATGCGTACCGGAAACTCTTTGGTTATCCGGCGCGCCGCCTCCATGTCGATGGTGTCGAAGCGCGCGGCAAGCTGTTCGGCGTTGGAGACGCCGCTGCGGAAGACGTCGCGCCAATCCTCGTCCCAAGCGCCCTCGCGTTCTGCCATTCGCGGGCCTTTCGCCGATATGTCGCGGTTGGGGCACGCCGGCGAGTCCCGGGGAGATCCCTCCTGCGCTTCCTCACGGGCGATGCGCGGAGCCCCGTGCCCTCTACGTTCCAGTTATACTCCCGACCCGGCCGCAGAGCCAAGCCCCGACCCGCCCGACAGGACGCCACCGGCCGCTAGCCGAACAGGCCGACGACCCGCTGCACGATCAACGGCCCCATCCAGTCCTGCATAAGGAACTCGACCCGCTGTATGAGCAGCATGACGCGATTCATCACGGTGTTTCCGAACGCCGACCCGAATCCGATCATCAGGAACCAAATCCCAACGCGGGACACCCGGCCCACCGCCCCTCGATGCTCGACCGAAAAGAAGAAGTACGTCAGCGCGGCGAAAGACCCCAGAAGGACGATCACGACCTTGAGCGTTTCGCCGAAGGTCGCCATCGTCCCGAACGGCGCGATCGTCGCGTTCATCTGCTGGAATATCTGCGCATTCAGCATGGCGGGGATGTTTATGCCGCACCAAGTCCCGATGATGAACGCCAGAGGAAGCCGCGTCAGCCACGCATGGCCCTTGGAGAACCGCGCGAAGAACAGCAGGCCTAGACCAATCGGGATGATGACGACGAACTCAACCGGCTCCGCTGGCCCATCACCCGCTCCGACAGCGTTCATGAGCGGCCGCCAGACGTACGGGAGGAAGCCGTCGAAGTACGTCCGCGCGGTGAGGTAGCCCTGGGCCACGCCGACGAAGAGGTGCTCCGCGAACTTGTAGAACGGGTTGTCCCGGTACAGGAAGCTGTAGAGACACAGCGTCAGCGCGGCAGCGATCCAGATACCGATTTCCGCCGAAAGCGTCATGACGCCTCGCCTCTAGACCGACGCTGTCGCACGAAGATCACGTTACCGAGAACCACGAGCAGGATGACCAGCCCGTGCACTACCGACAGCGTGCTGACGCGCTTCATCCCGTCGCCCGGGGCGCCGACAAGCGCCTCGTATTCCGCAGCCCCGACGCCCCCTCCGATCACCCCTCGGAGTTGACCTGAGTTGAGGTACGGGAACAGTTGCGAGACGATGACGCCCGTGACTCCCGCCGCGACGTCGACGCCGAAGCGACCGTTGCCGTAGAGAATCCACCAGTCCACGCTGTCGCCCGCGGCAAGGTCTATCACGAGACCCACCTGATCGAACCCCCGGATGCCTTGCATGACCGCCAGCGGCGCGAGTGGCTCGCCGCGCACGTCGGTCTCGAAGAACCCAGCTATGTCGGTGGCCATGCGCAAGATGACGGTGTTCGGGCTGACGCGATAGCCGACGTCTACGAAGTCCACGCCGTCTTGCAGCCGGCTTCGCCCGGTCGCGGGGTCGAGGAACTCGTCGCTCTCGACCACCTCGAGGAGCGCGCCGGTGCCCAACGGCTGCGCGTCCGGCCATAGCGACATCATGAAGACGCGAAGTCCACGACGGAAGCAGTGACGAAGCACTGCCTGTGCCTGCGGCTGAAGTTCCGCCAGCGACGAGGGGCCGTATCCCAACGACAGGATGACGAACTCGCCCTCGCCAAGCGCCTCGACGGCGTCATATGCCGACTGCGTCGAGTTCGAAATGGGCATCGGCACTGAGAAGGGGAGCAGCGTCGGGACGATCACGGCCGCCGCCACGAGCAGGAACACCCACCGTCGATCCACCGTTTCGAGGAATCTCCACATCAGTCGGCGCCCCCGAGGTACGTCCGCTCGAGCCCCAGGATGATGCGGAACGACTGCGCGATGGCGCCCAGACCAATGCCCAGGACGATCGCCCGGCGCGAAGCCATGTTTGGCACGTCCAGGATCCAGTCCTTCAGCGCCGTCGGGAACCCCGGCATCGCGGGGGCCAGCGTGTTCCACGCGTGAACGAACGGCGGCGTCAGACCGAGAATGACCGCGCACGCCGCCACGAGCATCAGCGTAGCCTCGAGGTTACGCGCACGGAACGCGCGGAACGCCGCGGACGCGATGAAGAACGCCAGCAGCGAGAACATCGTCGCGTCGAGAGGCGTCTGTACGTACTTGAACAGCCAGGAGAACAGGTCCGCGCCCGGCCGCACGACGGCGAAGCCTGTCCCCGCATCCGGGGGCGTGCCTCCCTTCCACCGTACGACCTGCGCGGTCAGGCGTCCGTCTCCGTCGTCTCCGTCGTCTCCGTCCGCGACCTTGGCGCCGATCTTCCCCGCCGCGGTCGAGCCGTCGGCGAGGACGATGTGCACCTGATCCCCGCGCAAGAGCGTTCGCCCGGCAAGCGTCGGGGAGCGGAGCGTTATCGTCGTGTCTTTGAACGTGTACGTGCCGTCTTCGTGCTGCCGCGTCGACGTGGGGGTCAGCTTCCGCGCGGGCTGGAGGTTCCCCTGCACCAGGCCGACACCCGCCATCACGACCAGGCCGGACAACACCACCACGCTGTAACGCCAGTTGGCCGACTGACGACGGATGCGCTCCCAATGCAGATGGATCAGGCTGCCCAACCCGAGGACCAGCGCGAATACGCCGATCGCCTGCAACCACTCCTGCGTCCGCCGGAACAGGTCCTGCGAGGCCGCGTGCGGGACGAAGTACTGCCCGAGCATCAGGACGCCCATGGTGAAGCAGATCGCCAGTGGCAGTTGTGTCCGCATCAGGGGCCCTCGTGTCTCATAGGGCAACCTCGAAGAAGCGGGCGATCAGATCGATCCCGGCCATCTGAAGAATCGCGCCGACCACGAGGCAAGCCATGAGCGTCGCCTTGGCGATGTCCTGGGCGCGGATCGTGCTCAGCAGGTGGCCTTCGCCGGACAGATACGCGCTCGCCGCGAACAGCTCCTCGCCGATGAGCGTGTAGTCGCACGCGGCGATGAAGAAGGGCAACTGCGCGTCCTTGTCCGTGCCGGCGATCTGTATCGCCCCAACGCTGTTCCCCGTCTCCGCGAGGATGAGCGATTCCGCGTAGAACACCCCCTGGAGGAAGATCGCCGCCGGCTTCTCACGCACCATGATGCCGTCGACGGCCGCGGCGAAGGCGAACTGGCTCTGCGTGACGAAGAACACGTCGTCGGCGTTGTACGCGTCGGGGCGGCCGATGTCCAGGTATGCCTGCTCCGACACGCTACGCATGATCTGCATCATGATCGGGTCGTGGCACGGCGTCGTGAGTCGCGTGCCGTAGTCGCCCGAACGCCTCGCGACGTGGCTGTAGATGTTGATCGAGGCGATCGTGGCGACCTGGCTCACCTCTCCTATGCCTGCTACATAGAGGATCGGCCGTCCCATTTCGGTAGCGCGTCCTATAGCCTCGTCGACGGCCTCCAGGCCCGCGATCCGGCGGATCTTGGGCACGTGTCCCGCGCGAGCCCTGCGCGTGAGATGCACGATGACCGCCGCGAACGCCACGATCCACAGGAGCATCCACGTCTTCCGGGTGTGGTACAGGTTGCCACGCGCCGTCGCCGCATTGCTCTGCGCGGAATCGGCCGTCGCGTCTCCGGCCTCGTCGTAGACCGCGCGCACCCGATACAGGTACGTCGTGGCTTCCTCGCGGAGCGCGGTACCTTGTCGTTGCATGGGGGCAGCCATGGCGTCTCGGTACGCGGTCACGTCAGCGTCCAGTGGCTCCGCGGTAATGACCACGAACTGTCCCTCATCGACGGACGCGCGGAGGATGTGGAAGCCCGTCGGCGATGTCTCGCCGGTCGGGGCCTCGTACGCCCATTCGATGTCGAGACCCTTGCCCGCGTCGTCGTTGGGAACATCGTAGGCGCGCACGTCAGTGGGGGCCGTCAGTCCATGCGCCGCGGCGCATATCAGCGTCAGGAGGGCCAGGGCGCACATGCCGGCAAGGGGCCGCGTGGGCGCGTGCCGCCGTCTACGGCTTCTCGACGGATGTGGCGTATCACGGCTCACGACGCGGCGCCCCTGTCCACTGCCCAAGGCGTTCCAAAGTGGAGGGAGCATATCACACGGATACGCGATTACAACAGAGCGGAAGCGCTACCGGCGGAAGAGCATGCCGTCCTTGTGCAGGTGGCTTGCATAGCCGATCAGCGCCGCGATGTAATAAGGCAGACCGACCCACACGAGCGCGTTAGCGGTGAGCATCGGCAGCAGCAGGAGCGGCGACGGAACGGTGAGCATCGCGAGGGGCGAATGCGTCCACCCACGGTGCTTCCCAAGCAGCGGGGCCATCGCCGCCACGCCGAGGAACGCCGCGGCCTGCAGGTAGATCACCGCGTCGCGCGAGAAATACAGCATGATGAGCGCGGCATCCGCGACGAACAGCGCGCGATAGAACAGCATCTGTGACCGGCTCTTGATGTCCGTGTCCGGGAACGCCGCGCCGACGAACGCGAGCGCGAAGCACAGGGCGCAGGAGAGCGCAGTGCGCCAAAGCTCGTCCGAGATGGGCAGCGTGTACGTCGAGGTATCGACCGTCAGCGGCTCCCGGGCGAGCCACAATGCCACCGCGGCCAGCACGAACACGCCGTACGATCGCACTCCCGCGCGAGCGTGCTCGGCGAATCCGGCCATGGCTACTCGTCCGGTTGAAGCGTCGTGTTGTCGATGAGGCGGGTTCTGCCGACGAACGCGGCGAGCGCCAGCAGCACCGGCCCGGCCAACGTGGGCGCCGGCTCCAGTGTTTCAACGTGGACGAGCTCGACGTAATCCAGACGCAGCAGCGGCCGACGCGCGAACAGGCCGACAGTCTCGTCTCGGATCGCGGAGGGATCGCGCACGCCTTCGGTCACGCGCCGTTCCGCGAGGAGGAGAGACTCGCGGAGCGTGAGCGCCTGTGCGCGCTCCGCGTCCGACAGGTAGACGTTGCGGCTGCTCATTGCGAGGCCGTCCGGTTCGCGAACGATCGGACATCCGACGACCTCGACGGGCAGCGCCAGGTCGGCGGCCATCCGTCGGATCACAGCCAACTGCTGCGCGTCCTTCCGCCCGAAGTAGGCGCGGTCAGGGCGCGTCAACCCGAACAGCCTCGCGACGACCGTCGTCACGCCGGCGAAATGCGTCGGCCGCGACGCGCCGCACAGCCGCTCGGTCAGCGGGCCACTCACGGCGACCTCGGTCGCGAATCCGTCAGGGTACATGTCCTCGACCGACGGCATGAAGACGGCGTCCACACCTTCCCGCGCCAGGAGCGCGCAGTCGCGGCCGATGTCTCTTGGGTAGTCCTCGAGGTCCTCGTTGGGCCCGAACTGAGTCGGATTCACGAATATGCTGACGAGGACGCGGTCGTTCTCCGCGCGCGCGCGCCGCACGAGAGACAGGTGCCCCTCGTGGAGGAATCCCATCGTCGGCACGAGCCCCACGGACGCTTCTACATCGGCGTCGCGCCATCGCGCCATCGCGCCTCGGTTCTGTAGGGTGTCCATGCGCGCATCGCCTCGCCCACACCGGTCACTGTCGCGCAGCGACGAGAACGGCATGGCCGTAGCCGTCGTCTCCGCGCGCTTTCCACGTCTGCCGAACGTCCGAGAAGCCGGCGTCGGTCATCAGGCGCGCATTCATCTCGACGCTGAGCGTCACGTCGTAGTTCCACTGACCGCGATCGCCGCCCGGCAGCTTCGACACGAACTCATGATACCAGTAATGGTCCTCCTGCTCGGGAAGACACGACTGGTCGCCCTCGATGTAGGCCTTGCCGTCACTGCGGGACGAGGGCCCGTACGAGGGCCCCGCGGCTGATCTGTGCCTCGGTGACGCAAACATGCACGGCAGGTGATGCCCTGCCGCATGAAGGGGGCACGGCCGATGATGAAATCCGTGGAAGGGGTCTACCGCGACGGCAAGGTCGAGCTGTTGGAGTTGCCGGACGACGTGGCCGAGGCGAAGGTGATAGTGACGTTCATTGATGTGAGCGACCGGGTGGACCTGCGCGCGCGCGGAATCCACGAACAGCAGGTCGCCGATCTCCGGCCGCGCTTTGGCGCCTTCGCCGAGGACTGGGACCGTCCAGAGATGGATGCCTACGATGCCCTATGAACGTGGCGATGTCGTCCTCGTGCTGTTTCCTCATTCTGACGTGCGCACGGCCGAGCGGCGACCAGCGCTCGTCGTTCAGGCGGATGGCATGCGCGCCGAGATCAGCCAGAAGATCGTCGCCATGATCACCAGTAATCTGGCCCGCCTGGGCCATCCGCGCGGGCGGCGGGACCCAGGTGGAATCACGCGGCAGCGGCCTTCATCCTACGGACGGGGCCGTCCGTAGGCGTCTATTCTTCCTCGGCCTCGTTCATCGCGACGATCTTCTCCTGCACGTCGCCCGGAACCGCCTCGTAGTGGGAGAGTTCCATCGTGTAGGAGCCGCGCGCGCTCGTCATGGACTTCAGGTCCGTCTGGTAGCGCGACATCTCCGCCAGCGGCACGGTGGCCTGGATCACCTGCCGACGTCCGACCTGCTCCATACCCATGACACGCCCTCGGCGTCCGTTCATGTCACCGATGACGTCGCCCATCATCTCCTCGGGCACGAGGATGTTCACGGACATGATCGGCTCGAGCAGCACGGCTCCGGCTTTCGCCGCGGCCTCGCGGAACGCGCCGCGCCCAGCGGTTTGGAAGGCGATGTCCTTCGAGTCCACCGGGTGCGTCTTGCCGTCCACGAGGGTCACGCGGAAGTCCACCATCGGGTATCCGGCGATGACGCCTTCCGCCATGGCCTGCTTGACGCCCTTGTCGACGCTCGGCCGGAATTGCTGGTCGATGGCGCCGCCGAAGATCTTGTCGACGAACTCGTATCCGTCGCCCCGAGCCGTCGGCTCCATCGTGATGACGACCTTGGCGTACTGCCCGGCGCCACCGGTCTGTTTCCGATGGGTGTAGTCGACTTCCTTGACCGTCTTGGTGATCGTCTCGCGGTACGCGATCTTGGGGAGGTCGAGCCGCGCGTTGGCGTTGAACTTCCGCTTCGCCTTGGCCAGCGCCATCGTCAGGTGCTGGTCTCCCAGGCCCTCGAGCAGCGTCTGATCCGTCTCATTGTTCCGCGTGACGTGCAGCGTCGGGTCTTCTTCCGCCAGGCGGGACAGCGCCGTGCTCAGGCGGTCGTCGTCGCCTTCCCGCTCGGGGAAGACCGCGCGGGAATACGCGGGTCGTGGGAACTCGACGGGTGGCAGGTGGATCGGCGCCTCGGCGCGCGCCAGAGTGTCACCCGTAGCCGTATCGGCAAGCTTCGCCACCGCCCCGAAGTCGCCCGCGACGATGACCGACGCGTCGACATCCTGGCCCCCCTGTCTGTGCGCCACCTTGCCCACGCGTTCAGACGCGGCGCGCGTGGTGTTCTGCACGTTCTCGACGCCGAGGGAGCCCGAGTAGACGCGGAAGAGCGACAGCCGCCCGGCGTACGGGTCGAAGATCGTCTTGTACACAAACGCCGCGAGAGGCCCATCGGCGTCGGCCTCGATCTCCGTCTCTTCGCCGTTGACCGCCGCCTTGACAGGCACGTCGGCCGGCGATGGGAGGCATGCCGTGATGAAGTCGAGCACCGCGCTCACGCCGACGCCCTTTTCAGCGGCCACGTGCAACGCCGGGACGATGAGTCCTTCGCGAATCCCCGTCTTCAGTCCGCGGGCGACCTCGGCATCCGAGAGTTCGCCGTCTTCGAAGTACTTGTCGAGTAGTTCCTCGTCGCTCTCCGCAGCCGCCTCCACGAGCGCTTCCCGCGCCTCTTCAGCGAGCCCGGCCAGATCGTCTGGGATGTCGCCCTCGGTGACGGTTTTGCCGTCGGCGCCGTAGGTGAGAGCGCGCATCGTAAGCAGGTCGACGACGCCCTCGAACGCCTGTCCGCCGCCGATGGGCAGATTGAGTGGCAGCGCCGTCGTCTCTAGGATCTCCTCGACCGTCGCCAGGGCCTTCTGCGACTCCGCCTGCTCGCCGTCCATCCGGTTCACGACGATGGCGCATGGCGTTTCGTACTTCTTGACGAGCGCCCACACCTTCTCGGTCCCGCCCTCGACGCCTCGCTCACCGTCGATCAGGACCAGCGCGCCCTCGACAACTCGCAACGCGCTCTCTACCTCGCCGTAGAAGTCTTCATAGCCCGGCGTGTCGAGCAGATTGAGCTTGTGGTCCTTCCATTCGGCCACGCAGGGGGTCACCGCAAGTGTTGTCTTCCTCTCGACCTCGTCGGGGTCATAGTCGGAGACCGTATCGCCCTCGTTTACGCTTCCCATTTTATGAATGGCGCCGGCGTGGTAGAGCATCGCCTCGATGAGCGATGTCTTGCCGACGTCCGCGTGAGCCACGGCGGCGATGTTTCGGATGGCATCTGTCTGATACTGTTTCATCGGAATCCGGCTCCCTATACACACGCGAACGGAACGTCGGTGGGAAGCTCCCGAGCAGCGAGACAACGCGCCGACTCGGCCGCATTGAACGGCATTGTAAGACACGCAAAGCCCCGTGTCAAAGGCGTTCCGGGCGATTCGCGCTCTCTGTCCAGGCGCCGTCCAGGGCGACGCGTCGGGCGTCCCGTGAGGGCGCGATCCGCGGCTGTCCGCGACAGCGACCTCAGCCCGGTTAACACACTCTTATCCGGCTCTTCACGGCGTTTGGGCCACCGTTGCGTTAAGGTATAGGTGTGACCAACGGGTCCACAGGTGTCAGCGATCGCCCGCGTTTTCGGTTCGGAGGTAGGGAGCCATGCGCCGGTTACGCCACGCTTTGGGTTGGCCGTCAGTCGTCGCCGTTGCCGGCATTGTCGTAGGCATGCTCGGATGTAGCGCCGGCGTGGGGACGCTGTACCCATCGGAGATCGAGGACGCCATACGCGTCGCGGAGCTGAGTGTCGAACGGGCCCGGGCTCAGGATCTCTCGCTCGCCGCGAAGACCGCGCTTTCCGCTGCGGAGGTCAAGCTCGCCTCGGCGAAACGCGCTCTCGACGACGAGGACGGCGTTGCCGCTCACGCCGCGGCGCAGGAGGTCCGCGTACAGGCTGAGAACGCCATCGCCCTCGACGCGCAGTCGGACGCATATCAACGGCTCATACGCGAGGAAGCGCAGAAACACGACGACGACGCGGCCGAGCTGGCGTCGGCGCGAGCCGAGGCGGCGAGCACGCGCCGGGCGGCCGAGGCGATCCGGTCGGACCTCCGCCTGCTTCGCGACCAACTCGACGGCTTCCAGTCGAACGCCAAGGACATCGTCGGCCAGAAAGCAGCGGCCGAGAGACGCGCCCAAGAGCTGGAGCGAGACCTGGCAGCCTCGCGACAGAGCATCCGAGAGATGACCGGCATACTCGACCAGGCGCGGGCGCATCAGCTGGACACCGAGCGCCAGGTCGCCGTTCTCGCCCAGCAGGTGCAAGGGGCCGCCGCGTCGATGGACGAGACCAGACGGCGCGAAGCCGAAGCGCTTGCCGAGACCCGCCGGGCGCGCGAGCTCGCGCAGGCGTATACCGATCGTATGCAGGCGGCCGGCCGCGAAAGGGCGCGCGACCAGGCGCTGGCGAAGGCCCGCGCCGAAGGCCGACCCCCTGCCCCGACAATCTCGCCCGAGGAGGTACTGAGCGCCAGCCCCACCCTTAAGCAATGGAAGTCCGCCTGGGAGCGCGCCGACATGACGCGCCACCTGGCGTTCTATCACGCCGACGCCAACGGCGAGCGCATATCCGTCCGAGCAGGCCAGGAACAGCGAACGCGGATCACGCACTCCCAGCTACTCGACGCCATCAGGGCGAGCGACCCGACGGTGTGGGAGGGCGTCGCGAGGTCCGCCACCCGCGCGGAGGGAGCGCACGTCGTGGCGGAGTTGCCGTACCGCAGACGCGACGGCGCGGGCGCCCTATACGACTTCTGGGTGCGCAAGGCGTTCTGGGCGCGAAGTGGCGCCGAATGGCGCATCGTCCGCGAGGAGTGGCGTTACTACGACGAAGTCCCTCAGTTCACCGACCGCTAGGAGAGCGCGCATGGAAAGCCGCGACGTAGACGCGCAAACGCCGCTCAGTAGCATTCCGCCGTCGCCGTTCGAGACGTTCCTTGCCAAGGTCCGTGCTGCGTGGACACGTCTGATGGCGAATCCCGCCTCGCGATGGACGACCTACGGCGCGCTCGCCGTCGCCGCTACGCTCGCGCTCTGGGGTGGCATCGTCCTCATCCAGCCCACGGATGAGCCGTTGGATGGTTTCATCGCGCGATGGAACGCCGCCGTCGAGGCCGACGACGAGGAGGTCTACGACGCCCTCATGGCCACCGACCTGATACACACGAACGCGCAGGCGTGGAAGACCGGCCTGGCGCTACTGCGAGACCTCCACACCGACGGTCTCGTCGTGGAGCCCCTGGAGGCCGACCCGCCGCCCGGCGCCGTGACGGCTCCGGTGCGAGCCACGCATGAGGCGGGCGCGGACGTGGCGCAGCTCACCCTCGACTGGGACGACCGCGAAGTCGCCTTCCACCTGCGACGCGAAGGCTGGGGCAAGAAATGGCGAGTTGCCGACATCGTGGCTACGGGCCCGGTCGTCGAGGCCCCGCAGCCGCCGGTCTTGGAGCCGGTCGAGGAAGTACACGCCTCGGCGAATGTCGACGCCGAACAACGTGGCGCCGTGTCGCTCGTTTCGCTGGACGAGACCCCGCCGTTGGACACGGAGTTCAAGCTCCGCCAGATCCTGGAATCGTGGCGCGAGGCGTGGCAGGACAAGGACATCGACGGCTACATGGAGTGGTACGCGGACTACGCGACGATTCTACGCGTCACCGTCGTGAACGGCCGGGAGATCCCCGAGACGCTCACAAAGGCGGAGCTCAAGGCCCGCATGAAGCGCCTCGTGCAGCGCTACAGCCGAATCAAGGTGGATGTATCCAGCGTCCGCATACGAGGCTCCTACGCCGAGGCGGACATGCGCTTCCAGCAGGAATTCGCCGCCTGGGCGAAGGGAGGCGAGGGCGGCCCGACGTATCAGGACAAGGGGATCAAAACGCTCAAGTTCGTCAACGACGACGGCGACTGGCGCATATACGAAGAGGGATGGCGCACATACGTCGATGTTCCCACCTATCCGCTGAATTGACCGCATCCGGCGAGGCCGGCAGCCGCATGGTCGGCATGAGCTCGCGCTCCGGCGGCGCGCGCGCTGCTATATCGCTTGTGATGCGCGCGGGCGAAAGGCGAGCGGCGATGCAGCGATCTCGCGGCGCGCTGCTTGTGGTGGCGGTCGTTGGGGCAGTGACGCTTGGGCTTGGCGTGAGTTCCGTCGGATGCGGGTCGCGGGCTCCTCGGCAGCAGGCTGCGCCAACCGAGTTCGAGCAGTCAGTCGCCGCGCTGAGGCGCGCGTTCCCCGACCTGTTCCTGCCCGATGTCGCCATCCAGGAGCGCGATGACATCGCGAAGCCGACCGTGTTCGGCGAACCGAACCCGCCGGAAGGCTTCGCCGGCCCCGATCCGCGCGGGCGCCTGCCGTTCGGGATCTACGTGCCCGCGGCGCGCGATGGCATGTTCGAGACGGACATTTCGATGGAACAGTGGATCGTCCACGAGACGTTCCACCTGAGCAACCGCCGCACGCGCCAGTACGACACCCACATTGACACGGCGTTCCCGACGGATGACGACCCTCTCGTCCAGTGGCTGATGAAAGACCCGTACCATCGGACATTTGCGCGCGAGGAAGCGTTCCTCAACCTGGTTACGTTCGCAGACCCGGCCCGAACGGAGGGGCAGCGATCCGCTGTGCGAGATTGGTACGACGCCATCGGCGCCTCGGCGCTCTCGCTCGACGAGATTCGCGCCGTTCTCCGAGTGATCCCGCACCCTCCAAAGCCGGAATAGCGCGCCGTCAGACAGGCGCGTTCGAACGGCCCTCCGCCGACAGAGATCGGAGACGCCGGCCGTCCTAGTGCATGAATCCAGAAGATGGGTTGTACCGATCTCTCTGGGTATGTATGGTCGGGGACATGGCACTATACATTCGACCGTTGAGCGCATCGGAACGTGTGGAAATCGAACGGGGTCGACTCTCGGAGAATGGGACGTGGTCCGGTCGCTGTCGGGTTCTTTGGGCCTCTGTGAAGCGCACGCGTGTCGCGGACATCGCACGTGGCGGAGGATGGCATCCCGAGAGTGTGCGTAGGATCATCCGGCGGTTCAACGCCAGTGGTCTGGACGCGATGCGACCTGGCAAGCGCACAGGTCGACCACCATGGGAAGCGGCGCTGCCCGAGAAGACCATCGAAGCGTTGCTGGGTCTGGCGCGCGCGTCTCCCCAGCAGCACGGTGTCGACCTGCCCGTATGGACTGCCGACGCGCTCGCAGATGTCGCCTACGAGCAAGGCATCCTCGCAGCGCGCGTCAGCGCCAAATGCATCCGCAACATGTTCAGTCGTCGTGGGTATTCGTGGAAGCTCGTGCAGGCGTGGCAGACGAGTCCAGACCCCGACTACGCGGTAAAAAGGGGCGAATAGAACGGGTCGTGAAGCGCTTCTCTCAGCGCGACGAGATCGAACTGATGTATGAGGACGAGAGTTGGTTCTCTCGATACGCGATGCCGAGACTACGGTCCCACGGACCTCGCGGCGAACGCACGCGCATTCCGAAACGTGAAGCACCCAAGTCCCAGCCGCAGAAGGCAGTCGCCGTCTACGGCGCTCTGACGATCCCTGAGAAGCACATCTGCATTCAGTGTGTGGACGAACAACCCCGAAGCGAGACCACATGGAACTTCCTGGGGTCTCTGGTCGACTACGCCCGACGTAACCATCGCCGGTGGCTGGTCGTGATCTGGGACAACGCTGGCTTCCACACATCCAAACGCTTGACCGAATGGATACGCCAGCACAACCGCGCGCAGTCGGATCGCTCGGATGGTGTCCGCATCGTCCCGTATCGCCTACCAACGAGAAGTCCATGGCTCAATCCCATCGAACCACACTGGCTCCACTGCAAGCGCGCGGCGTATTCCGTAGACACTACCCCCACACCAAAAGAGCTCAAACGAAGCGTGTACCGATACTTCGAGGCCAAGAGGCCAACCGGATTTCAGGCGACATGAACTAGGCGCGCCCCTGCCGCCGGCCTCCGCCACCGATGGACGTTTACA
>NYZG01000019.1 GCA_002687025.1 Candidatus Poribacteria bacterium | reverse complement strand
GTAGTCGCGGGCCTCTTGCACGTGGCCCATCTGCCGGTCTACGGCGCCGAGGGTGACCTGCCCGTCACGGTGATCACGGAGGCCGCCTACGAGCGCCCCTCGGCGGAAGAGGCCCTGGCGTTCCTCCAGACCTTGCCGGCGATCGGTCGCGACGGCGGCCTCGTCCAGCCCTGGATCGAGGCGACTGTCGAGGACGTCCGGTCCATGACGACGCTACAGTTCGGCGGACATATCGAGGGCGGCGACCATCTGCACATCGACGGCGACGACTGGCGGTACGTCACGGCGTTCGAGAGCGCGAAGGTGGCGAATCTCTGGGAAATCGGGGGAGCCGATGACCGCGCCATGGCTCACCTTAGCCACATGCCCGCTTCCCTGCACACGCTCAACATCGAACAGGCCGACACGGTCACGGCCGATGGCGTCCGCGAACTACGCCGACTCACCGGCATCAAGAGCTTAATGATCGGCTGGTCGGCGAACATCGACGACGAGGCCGTCGCGGCATTGGGATGGCTCGGCGGACTGGAGGAGCTGAACATCTCCGGCTGCCCGAAGATCGAAGGGCCGGGACTCCGTTTCCTGAACCGGCTCATGCTCCCACATCTGCGCGTGCTGAAGCTGTCGATGTCCGCGCTGACGGACGACGCGCTGACGGACCTCGCCGATTTGGGCATCGAGGAGCTCGACCTGTCGAAGGCGCCAGACTGGGTGGAGAATGCGGAGTACCACCTCACGTTCGAGGGCATCCTGTCCCTCTTGGCCGATGCCGAGAGCCTACGCAGCCTGCGCACTCTGACGCTACACAACGTCGAGCTCTCGGCCGAGCAGAAGGCGGCGTTAGCCGCCGCACGGCCCTACATGTCGCTTGAGCAGTAGCCCTGGCGCCGCCATCAGCGTCCACGGAGACCACCCAATGGAACCCCTGAAGATCGGACTCATAGGAGCGGGCGGCTTCGCTCGCCACACGTTGCATCCCGCGTTGCATCTCGCGCCGGTCGCGGTGCAGGCGGTGTGCGACATGGACGAGGCCCGCGGCCGGGCCGCTGCGGGAAGGTTCGGCAGCGGACGGTGCTACACCGACCACCACGAGATGTGGGCAAAGGAGGACCTCGAGGGCGTCGTCATCTGCATGGGCCCGGGGCCGCGCCAGGCGCTCGCGTTGGAGGCGCTGGCGGCGGGCTATCACGTGTTCGTGCCGAAGCCCCCGGCGTCGACGGTCGCGGATACCGAGGAGCTGGCCGAAGCGGCCGCGCGCGCCGGCAAGACGATGCAGGTGAACTTCCAGCGTCGGTTCAGCCACGCGTCGCGGAACGCGAAGGCGATCATGGCCACCGACGATTTCGGCGACCTGACGCAACTGTTCTGCTCGTTCTGCAGCGGCGCGTACGGCTCGCGTGAGGATTACCTGCTCGATTTCGCGATCCACCACTTCGACCTGTGCCGGCATCTCGCAGGGAACGTCCGACGACTCGCCTCGATGGAGAACATGACCGGCGGCCAGGCATCCTTCGCCGTGTCCGTGGAGTTCGAGAGCGGCGCCGTCGGCCTTCTCCAACTGAACAGCCAGCGCCTCTGGGCGCGCAACTACGACCGCATCGAGCTCACCGGCCAGGGATCGTATATCGTCGCCGACGACCTGTGGACGATCCGCCACTACACCGGCGACGAGAACACGTTCACCGAGAACTACTCCGACGAGCGAAACGGGGAGCTCAGCGGCGACGGACACAGCCTNACCGAATTCGTCACCGCGATTCGCGAGGGACGNGAGCCGANCGCGAGCATCCAGGACGGCGTCGAGACGATGCGGCTGTACGAGGCGGTCCTAGCGGGGCCGAGNGGAATCGTGACGCTGTAAGGCCACGGCAGGGAGGCGACGACATGGCGACGATGAGGGCGGCCATCTACTCCGGCATCGCGGAGATCGGCATACGGGACGTCGAGCGCGCGCCGCCGCCTCCCGGCTACGCGGTCGTCGAGATGAAGCAGGCCGGAATCTGCGGCAGCGACCTGCACAGCTACTACGGCAAGTGGGGACAGTCCGAGACGCACGCGTCCGGCCACGAGACATGCGGCATCGTCGTCGCACTCGGCGACGGCGTCACGCGCGTAAGCGAAGGCGATGTCGTCACCATCGAGTGCTTCTCGCACTGCGGAAGCTGNCGGTTNTGCCGCACGGGCGCCTACAACCACTGCGACAACCGCGGCGGAGTGCACCACAACCAGCACGGCGGATTCTCGGAATACGCCACCGCCCATGAGTCGGGTCTCTACGTGCTGCCGGAGTCGATGAGCTACGAGGCCGGCGCGATGGTCGAGCCGCTGGCCGTCTCCTATCGCGCGGTCGCGTTGTCGGGCGCCGGGCATCTCGATCGGGTCGCGGTCGTCGGGGGTGGCACGATCGGTCTGTTGGCGCTCGCCGCGGCGAAGGCGACCGGGGCGGAGACGCTCATCACCGTGAAGTACCCGGGTCAGGCGCGCGTCGCGGAGGCGTTGGGCGCCGACCATATCGTCAACGTCACCGAGAGCGATGCCGTCGGCGCCGTCCGCGACATCACGGATGGATACGGCATGGACGCGGTCATCGAGACCGTCGGCACGGCGCGTGGCTTCGAGGACGCCCTCGGGCTGGCGCGCCGTCAGGGCAAGATCGTCCTCGTCGCGGCGTACTTCGAGCAGATGCCCATCAACCTGAGCCGCATCGTCTGGTCCGAGGTGACCGTCACCGGGTCGAACTGCTACGGCTACAGCGGCATGAAGACCGACTTCGAGGCGACCATCGACCTGATGACGTCCGGTCGTGTGGACCCCACCCTCCTCGTCACGCATCGCTTTCCGTTGGGGGACATCGCCGAGGCATTCCGAATCGCGGCGGACAAGACATCCGGCTCCGTGAAAGTGCACGTCTCGCCCTAGCTCCCGGTCTCTTCCCGGCGCACCGCGCTCATTCGCCCTTCCTGTGCCCGCGTCCGGCGGCTATCTGTAGCATCACGGGGAGACTGATCGGATACGCGGAGGCGAGACGGTTCTGGAGGGCCGGACGATGCCGGCTCGGATACAGCCGGGGGCCGACCTGCGCGGGATCAACCTGCTGGGCGCGGACCTCGAGAACGCCAACCTGACCGAGGCCGACGCGACGTGGGCGATCCTAACCCGCGCCAACTTGGACCACGCGCAGCTCATTGGGGCAGTTATGCGCGGAGCCGGTCTGCTGGAGACGTCCCTGAGGAACGCAGACCTACGCGGCGCCGACCTCAGCGGAGCCAGCCTGCGCCGGGCCAACCTACGTGAGGCGAACCTTCG
Source organism: Candidatus Poribacteria bacterium (assembly GCA_002687025.1). Lineage (GTDB taxonomy): Bacteria > Poribacteria > WGA-4E. Next base: position 5,507 of record NYZG01000019.1, on the reverse strand, counting down.
CTACACGAAGCTCCGAGGCGCCACCCTCGAGGGAGCCTGCCTCTGCGGAGCCGACCTCAGCGAAGCCGATATTGCGGACGCGGCGTTCGCCAACGCCCACTACGACGCAGCCACGAAACTTCCCGAAGGGCTCGATGCAACGTCCGCCGGCATGATCCTCACCGGCCCCTGACGAGTCAGTGGCTACCCCACAGGACGTAGAAGCACGAGGCCGTCGGCAGTCGGCTCGCCCGCGGGGAATCGAATCGCGCCGGTTCCGGCGTGGACGCCGAGATCGCTGCGCTCCCCAGTCGTCGGGTCGATGTGCGTGGCGCGCACTGACGACGCGCCCAACGCGCCTGGCTCCACGGTAACGACATCGCTCTCCGCGGCGTAGACCAGGGCCCACGATCCATCCGCCGCCCGAGCCGCGCAGTCCAGCGCGTGCGACGGCCCATCGGCGAGCAGGCGCATGTCGGGGACCAAGTCTGCCCACGACAGGTCGCACAGGACATCGCGTAGGACGCCCATGTGCTTCGCCCCGGGGGCGTCCAACGCCGCCTCCCACTTCGCGGGCCGCTTCCACATGTCCGTGTGGCCGTACACGTGGAACCCACCGGCGAGGCACGACGCGTACGCCTGCTGCCGAACCATGAGAGGCGTGATCGCCATGGCGTACTCGTCCGTCAGGGGGTCCTCGTAGGCGCCCTCCGCCATGACGACCGGCTTCGGCGGATGCAGCGCGTAGTCCGCCGCCACCATCTCGACGAGTTTGTCCAGATGTGCCCAGCTCTGGATCATGTGACACGCGAGCCACGGCGCGTCCTGAATGAAGCTGGACGACGCCGGCGACGGGTCGGGATGGACGGTGATGAGGCGGTCTTCGTCAACGGACATCAGGCCGGCGACGAGTTCGCGGGTCACGGGGATGTACTCATCGGTCGCGCGGGGGTACATGCTCCACACGACGTTCGGCCGCCCGCCGTATCTCTCCGCGACCCACCTCGCATAGCCGCGCGCGTTGTCGGTCGTGATGCGCGTTACGTGGAGCTGATGGAACACGCCGAGCACGACGACCATGCCGGCGTTCTCGGCGATGTGTAGTGCGTCGTCCACATGCCGGAAGTACGCCTCGTTGGGTGTCGCGGGATCGTGCGCCAGCCACGGGGTATGGCCGTTCACGTTGGCCCGCGTGCCATCGCCGACGCCGGTCAGCATCACGAGCAGGACGTTGAACCCCTGCTGCTTCCGCCGCCTGACGATCGACTCGACATCGTCGAGCGTGAAGTCGCGCGCGAGTTGCCACTGAGTGTCTCCGAGCCAGAAGAACGGCTCGCCGTCCGCCGACTCGAAGTAGCGACCGTTCGCACTCGCCTGTACGGACGCGATGGCGGGCATGGGAGCCCCTCCGTGTGTGAGATGGCGGGCCTGTCGCGCCCACACTAACCGAACAGCGATAGCAGCTCCGTCAACGCGCCGATGACGAGGTCGGCGTCCCGGGCGTGCGTCCACGCGCCCCGCTCCCGATCGATGCGGATAGGCGCGATGCCCGCGGCGCGCGCGGCGTCGACATCGACGATCGTGTCACCCACGTAGACGGTCTCTGCCGCCTGGAGGCCGGTCGCCTCAAGGGCGGGCGTGAAGATGCGCGGGTCGGGCTTCTGCACGCCGACCTCGCCGGAGATCACGACGCACTCGAAGAACGGGCCGAGGTCGAGGTCGGACAGCAGTTGGCGGACGTGTGGCGGGTGGTCGTAGTTGGAGATCAGGGCGACCGACTTCGTCCGGCCCAGGGCGGCAAGCACATCCTTCGCGTCCGGGTCGAGGGGGATATGGCGTTGCCATTCCCGCTGCGCGGCCTCGTCGAGCTCCCGCATCGTATCGAGTGGCACGGATAGCCCCAGTTCCTCGTAGAACGCCAACATTCGCTGTTCCGCGAGCGTGAGGCCCGCCTCCTCGACCGGTGGCGCGGGCCCGTCGAACATCCCGTGTGCGCGCGCCCGGAACTCGTCCACCGACAGGGCGAGTCCGTAGTCCCGAAGCGTAGCGTGCTGGCTCTCACACCACGCGCGATCCGCGGCGTCCATGTCGCCGTAGACCATCAACGTGCCGTACAGGTCGAAGAAGACGCCTCGGATGTCGCTCCATTCCTCGCGCGCCATAGCCGGCCTCCCTGAATGGAAGTTTCGGCAATGATACGCGCGTCCAGGCTCCGGCGTCCGTGGGATCAGTAGATGCCCGACAACTGGAGCCAGCGCCGCTCCTCTTCGCGCTCGTCCCGCGCCCACGATCTTGCCAGCGAGACGCGCGCGAGGACGTTCGCGGGAACATCCCCAGGCGGCTCGCCGACTCCTACATATGGGATGGTAATCTCGGCCCCTTCGGCGCCATGGACGTAGTACACTCGGTGTTGGTCGCGGACCATGCGGAGCGGCCCACCCGGGCGCCACGATCCTGTACCTTGATCGGGCACGCCACTGTCCCGCGAGATGTACCCTCAGCGGCATTCACGCGTCGCGACAGGCCCGCCAAGGAGCGCGTCAGACGCCGGCGCACCCCCACGGACGGGCGGGCGTGGGGACGTGGTGGGGCACATCTCGGGTCTCGACAGGCGCTGCCCGCCGGTGATCTCGCCTCGACGGCCGCGGCCCGCGCGGGTTATTCTGTGGACGTCCTAACAGGACCCCATTCAGACGGAGACGGAGGCCGCTGTGCGCAATTCCAGGAACGCTCTCCTCAGCGCGGCGCTCGCCGCCGCCATCTCCCCGGCCGGGGAGGTCTTGGCGCAGGACCATAGCGTGCCGCCCTGGTCTCCCGCCGGCTACTACGAGCATCCCGCGATCGCCGAGAGCAGTGGCTACCAGACCAGTCGGCAGTACGACGGCGTCTACTGGACCCTCAACGACTCGGGCAATCCCGCCGCGCTGTACGCCGTCCAACCCGACGGCGAGCTGATCGCCGAGGTCGCCGTGACCGGCGCCGAGAACTACGACTGGGAGGCCCTCGCGGGAGACGACGACGGGAATCTGTGGATAGGCGAAATCGGCAACAACAGCCGAGAGCGTGACGATCTGGCGCTCTTCGTCGTCCCCGAACCGGACCCCCACCGCGACGCCGAAGTCGAGGTCGTCGCGCGCTATCCGTACCGCTACCCGGCCGAGAACGTCGACGCCGAGGGGCTCTTCCTGGTCGACGGCGTCCCCCACATCGTCTCGAAGGAGGCGGGCCGCGCGGTGCTGTACCGCTTCCCTGAGCTGCGCGAAGGCGAGCAGGTCGTATTGGCGGCGGTCGGCGAGTTGCCCTCGGCGCGCCTCGTGACGGGCGCGGACATCTCTCCGGGCGGACGCAGGTTGGTCGTCTGCACGTACGACGAGTTCTGGGTATACACGGTTCCCGAGGCGTCGGGTGACCTCGCAGCGTTCACGGAGGCCGCGCCCATCGCCTTGGCGAACGGCTTCGGTCCCGAGGCCGTCGCCTTCGACGGCCACGACCTCATCCTCTCCAGCGAATCGCGCAACGTCTACCACGTTCCCGCCTGGTGGTACGAGCGCCGCCTGGAGTTCCCACCTGCCGATCTGCCCGCAACGGAGGACCAGGCCGAGGCGGCGACATCCGGCAGCGGCGCCTTCGCTGTAGAGAGCTACCGGGACGCGGGCGCGGACATTTCGGGCGCCCACCTGGCCCTCGACGCTGACGCCGAAGGCGGCCACATCGCCTTGCCCTTCGCCGTTCCGCGCGCCGATCGGTACAGCGTCGAGGTCGTGCTAACGCGCGGGCCGGAATACGGCGCGGTGACGTGCGCCGTGGACGGCAAGGCGATCGACGGCGAATACGACGCGGCCGCGGAGACCGTGCTCCCTGGGGCGACGGCGCGCTTCGGCCCCGTATCTCTCGCCGAGGGGGACCACGAGGTCCGCATCCTGGCCGCGGCGAACACGAAGCTGGGCCTGGGCGGCATGCGCGCCGTGTCGGGCTCGAGATTCGCCCGCGAGTACCGGGTGCTCGGCCCGTTCGAGCGTGACACTTGGGAGCACATCGACACGCCCTTGCCGCCGGAATCCGATCTCGACGCGCCGTTCACAGGCATGGACGGCGCCCATATCGCCTGGCGAGACGCGATGGCCCCCGAGACGGGACATCTCGACCTGAACGAGGCCGTCGCCAACCTGACGCAGCAGAACGCGGTGGGATACGCCCTCACGTACGTCCATTCGCCCGTCGACCGCGATGCCGTGGCGCTGGTCGGCAGCGACGACCAGGTGGCCATCTGGCTCAACGGCGAGGAGATACACCGCAACAACGCCTTCCGGGGCGCCGTCCCCGACCAGGACGCCGCCGCGTGCAGGCTCCGAGAGGGATGGAACGAGGTCCTCGCGAAGATCGGCCAGAACGGCGGCGGGTGGGCGCTCTACCTGCGGTTCACCGACCCGGACAACGACCTTCGCTACTCCCGCGTCGCCACGCCGTGACCCCGCCACGCGCACACGACCGCGCGCGGTGACGCAGGCAGTCCGATGTGCGTGCGTGCGGGATGAGATGGTTGACGTATGGACAAGGCAAAGCGAGAGAGGGCGCGCGCCGTTGAGCACGGCCTGCGGCACGCCGTGCAGATCGTCGGGCGCCCGGCCACGACGATGGCGCTGGCTGACCGGATGGCCCATCACGGCTCCCCAGGCGTGAGCATTGCCGTCGTCCATCACGGGGAGATCGATTGGGCGCGGGGCCTCGGGCTAGCTGAGACCGGGCGGCCCGATGGTGTCACAACCGAGACGCGATTCCAGGCCGGGTCCATCAGCAAGCCGGTCGCGGCGATGGCGGCGTTACGGCTCGTCGAGGACGGCCTTCTCGACCTCGACGAGGACGTCAACGAGAAGCTCACGTCTTGGCGAGTGCCGGATAATGAACACACCGCGATTGAGCGTGTGACCCTACGCCGCCTGCTCAGCCACACCGCCGGACTCACCGTGCACGGCTTCCCCGGCTATGCTCCCGGCGTCGCCGTGCCGACCGTGCCACAGATCCTCGACGGGGAAGAGCCGGCGAACACGGACCCCGTGCGCGTCGACATGCCGCCGGGATCGGAGTGGCGTTACTCGGGCGGCGGGACCACCGTGATGCAGCAGCTGGTCAAGGCCGTGACGGGCCAGCCGCTCCCGGATGCCGTGCGCGATCTCGTGCTCAGACCTGTGGAGATGACGCACAGCACGTACGCGCAGCCGCTGCCCCAGCCGTTGCGGTCGGTCGCCGCGAGTGGCCATCGGTCGGTCGGCTCCGTGGTCCCCGGCGGGTGCAACACCTATCCCGAGACGGCGGCTGCCGGGCTCTGGACCACAGCCTCGGACCTCGCCCGCGTGGTGATCGAGGTGAGTAGATGCCATGCAGGGCGCTCGAGTCGCGTGCTGTCCCAGGCGATGACCCGACAGATGCTCACGCCGGAAGCCGGCGCCTACGGCCTGGGCTTCGCCGTGGACGGCGGCCTGTTCGGCCACGGCGGCGGGAACGACGGCTTCATCGCCGACCTGGCTATG
>NYZG01000018.1 GCA_002687025.1 Candidatus Poribacteria bacterium | reverse complement strand
GGGCGGCGCCCGACCCGACCTCGGTATTGTTCTGCATCGCGACCACGGCAAGCGTGTGTTCGCCCGCCTGCCTGAAATCGGGCGTGAACGTCAGCAGATCCGTCGACGGGTCGTACGACGCGTTCGGCGGAAGATCGCTGGCGACTATGGTTAGGTCCGGCGCCTCGACATCACGGTTCACCTGAATGAGCGCGGCCCCACCCTCTGCGATCTCGACATCCTGCGTTGGCGTCAGGGAGAGAACCTGCACGTCCGTGACGGCGACCATGAGCTCGTCAGTCTGGACCACTTGCCCGTTCTGGCGCGCCTCGACCGTGATGGTGTACTGCCCAGCTTGCGTGTAGTCGGGAGAGAACGTCAGGCGGCGCGTTGCCGGGTCGAAGGCGGCGTTCGGCGGGAGATCGGTTGCCGTGAAGGTCACCGCCCGCAACGCCGCGGGGGCTCCGGCGATCGACGCTGACGCGGTTTCACCCTCGGCAAGCTGTAGGCCGCCGCTCGGGTTGACCGTGAACACCTCCGCGTTGCTTACCGTGATGCGGACGTCCGCCGCTTGCACGGGGGCGCCGTTCTGCGACACCTCGACGGTGATCGTGTAGGCTCCCGCCTGCGTGTAGTCGGGCTGGAAAGTCAGCCTGTTCGTCGCGGCGTCGAACGTAGCATTCGGCGGAAGGCCGCGCGCCGCTACGGTCAGCGTGTCCGGCGCATCGGCGGCCAGCACCACCCGCACGGTCGTCGACTCTCCCTCGGTCATCTGTGTCGACACGGGTGGGTCGAGGGTGAACACCTCCGAGTCCGTGATCGAGACCTGAATCTCCTCCGTCTGAACGACTTCGCCGTTCTGGGACGCGCGCACGATGATCGTGTGATCGCCCGTCTGCCCGAAGGCCGGCGTCAGTCTGATCTCGTTGGTGGCGGCGTTGAACGAAGCGTTCGGCGGGAGGCCGGCCGCCGAGATTGTCACCGCGCCCTGCGCCGCAGCGGCGAGCTCCACGGCAATCACGCGCACGGCGCCGCCGGACAATAGCTGCGCCTCATTGGGGTCCAGCGAGAAGGCGTCCGCGTCCTCGACGGATACGCGGAGCCGCTCCTTCTGCACGCTCTCGCCCTGCTGCCGCGCCTCGAAGGTGATCGTATATGCGCCCGCCTGCGTGTAGTCGGGCGTGAAGCTGAATCGGCCGGTCGAGCCGTCGAATGTGGCATTGCGTGGCAACGGGCTCGCCGTCAGCGTCGTGTCGTCACCGGCGTTGGCCGTTCTCGTCGCGAGCGCGGCCAGGGTCTGCCCCTCGCCGAACGTCTGCGGCTCCGACGGTTCGAGGCCGAACGCCGCGGAATGGTCGACCCTCAAGGTGACGTCGTGCTCCTCGGCGAGGCGGCCTCGCTGCGTGACCCGGAACGTCACGTCGTAGAAACCGGCCTGTGTCAGGTCGGGGGTGAAGGTAAGTTCGCGCTTCGCGGCATCGAAGGAGGCGTTGGGGGGCGGGTCGGGAGCCGTGACGCTTACGTTGTCGGGGACAGCGTGATTGGCGGCCAGCCCGACGGTCAGTGATTCGCCGCCCACGACCAACCGCGGCCCCAGTCGGACGCGGAAGAGATTCTCCGCCGTCACCCTGATATCTACCGCGATGCTATCGGCGCCTCGTTTGCCGTCGCTGACGCTGAACTGGACGGTGGTTCGGCCGTTCTGGGCGTAGTCCGGCTCGATGCGAAACCGCCCGGTGACCGGGTCGAGGGTAGCGTTGGCGGGCAAGCTCTCCGCCGCGAAAACGAGTGGGTCGCCGTCCGGGTCGACCGCGGAAACCGTGAGCGACGCGGCTGATCCCTCCGCCACCGTTAGCGAGGACTTCGACACCGATATCGTCGGCGGCAGATTCAGCGTCAGAACGGGCGAGGGCCACAGCGTGACCGCCCCGTCGTCTCCTGCGCTTACTAGGAGCTCGCCGTCGGGGGAAAACGCCACGGAGCGTACCGTACCGGTATGGCCGGTGAGCTGCGCCAGTTGCCCCGGCGCCGACGGAAACCACGCTCTGACGGTGGCGTCGGCGCTGCCGCTGGCCACCAGCTCGCCGAAGGGGGAGACGGTGACCGACCAAACCGGAGAGTCGTGTCCGCGATGGACCACGGACTGTGCGAAAGCGCGCCCCGGAGATCTCTCCCAGGTGCGCACCGTACGGTCCCATCCGCCGCTTACGAGCAGCAAGCCGTCGGAGGAGAACGCGACCGAGCGGGCGGCGCCGGAGTGGCCGCGCAGATTGGCGACGGACGCGGGAGAGCGCGGGTTCGAGACGTTCCACAGTCTGATGGCGCCGCTGTCGCCGCCGACGGCGAGGAGCCTCCCATCGGGCGAGAAGGCGACGCTCCACACGGCGTTGTCGTTAGGCAGCGTCGTGACGACGGCGTGGGACGCCAGATCCCACAGCTTCACGCTTCCGTCGTGGCTGCCGGTCGCCAGGATCGACGCGCTCGGGGAGAACGCGACCGACGCGACCCACCCGGAGTGGCCATCCAGGGCTGCTATCTGCGCGTGCGACTGCGCGTCCCACAGCTTCGCCGTCGGGTCGGGGCCGCCGGAGGCCATCAGGCGCGCGTCCGGCGAGAAGGCGAGAGACAGCACCCGCTCGTGCGCGGCAATCGTCGCCAGGAGAACTTGAGACTGAGCCGACCACAGACGTATCGCGCCGTCGTCGCTGCCGGTTGCCAGGATCGAGGCGTCTGGCGAGAACGTGACGAAGGAAGCAGCCGCGTCGTGCGGCAACGTCGCGATGGCGCCGATGGGGGTGGGCGCGTTTCGGATTTCGAACTCGTCGGAAATGGCCGCGGGGCCGTTCCGCTGGGCGTCGGCGGCGGTCAGGCGCACGCGCGCGAGCACCAGCCTGCCCGGGAAGCGTGTCACCGTCGACCACACCAGGCTGCCACGGTAGCGGCCCGGCGTGATCCCTTCCGTCCGTCCCGTGACTTCGGCCGGCGCCCACGTGGCGCCATCGTCCGTCGAGAACTGCGCGGCAAGGCCCAGCGTCCGTCGCGTCTCGCTGGCGAGCTCGTAGTGAATCACCACGTCTTCGAGGGGCGTCGCCGTCACGTGCGTGATCGTGGTCGTGGGAGGGGGTCCCTCTATCCAATCCGCCGGTAGATTGAGGTCGACGCGGGCGTAGGCGCGGCCCGTCTCGACGGCGCGGAGTGTTCGGGCCTCGGAGACCTCGTGCGCTCCGTCGGGTCGGCGCACTGTCACGCGGATGACATCGCCCTCTTTCACCGGCGGAGCCGTTGGCTCGACGACGGTGGCTTCGTATAGCCCGGAACGGACGGTCCCAACGACCGCGTCCTGACGCCATCCGCGGGTGAGGTCCTCGATCGTGACGTTCCAGCCGTCGGGCGCGACGCCGTTGATATCGCCAGCCGCTCCGTAGACAACGAACGAGTAAGGGTCGAGCGCTCCGTGCCTCGGGGGCGGGTCGAGGAAAACCGGAGCCAAACCGTCCTGCATGACCGCGCTTATCTCATTCTCAGAGAGGGCGCGGCCAAACATCGCCGCCTCGTCGATGATTCCCTCGAAGGGGAACGTGCCGTTCGCCGAGCCGACGCGCAGCGGCTCCGACATGGCGCTGGATATCTGGCGTGGGGAGTTGAGAGACCCCAGGGATTGGCCGTCGAGGTAGTGCGTGTAGTCGTCTCCCTCGCGGGTGATCGCGACGTGGGTCCATCGGCCCGTCGTTGGGCGCCAGAAGTCGGAGTCGAGCCATGTCTGCACGCCGGACGTGTCGTTTATGTGGAAGGCGTTCTGTCCGCCTCGGTGCAGCCACAGCCACTTGTTCCGCGCGCCCGGCCCGTCGTCTACGGTCATGAACGCCGCGGGAATGGAGATGTCGCCGGTGTACTGCACCCACATCGCGAGCGTGAAATCGGCGCCTGTGAGACGGAGATCGGGCGTGTGCCGCACCTCGACGTAGGCCCCGCGCTCGAGCAGGAGACCGCCACCGAACACTCCCTCGATCCACCGCGCATCCCCGACCACGGCGGCGTCGACGCCTATGCCGGCGGCGTCACGCGTCTGGCGGCCGAACCCTTCGTCGAACGGCCACGCTCCGAGCAGATTTGCCTGGAGCGGCTCCGCGGACGGGTCGCCGACGGTGAAGTGGAAGGTGATCGACGCGGTCGCGATCTCGGCGTCGGTGACGGCGCGCTGCTGGGACGCGTATCGCACGCCGGTCGGATCGATCAGGTCCGCCCGGAAGATGTCGCCCGCGCGCGTCGCATGTCCGTTGAGGAAGGCCCGCGTTGCCTGGTACGCGCCGGAACGCACGTCGCCGACGACTCCGGAGACGCGCCAGTTGGTCGTGGCGTTCGCGGCGGTCACGGTCCATCCATCGAGTGGCGACCCGGCGCCGTCGAGGGCGGTTCCGTTGACCACGTACACGGGGATCGCCGACGCGTGGCGCGCCGGGAAGACCAGGGCAATGATGGTAGCTGCCAACAGGACGCAAGTGGCGCGGGTCATTCTCATCGCCCGGCCGCCTCTGGGGAGATGACCATGTCGGTTTCCTGTCGCGTGTCGGCGTTCGGCGCGCGGGTCGTCCTCGCCTTCCGCCTGCTCGCGTGTCTCCCTCATCAGACCACCGCCATCATTCGACCACCACCATACCGGGGGCCGTCTCGGCGATGGGCGTGGGGGCGTTGCTCGGGTCGCGGAACGCCGCGCCTGATGGGATTTCGAGGGCGCTCGTCGTGGCCGCAGCGGCGCGGAAGGCTAGCGTGGCCAGCACACCAGTGCCCGACACTCCCGCCGGGTCTCCCTCGGCAACGCCCGTGTCCACGAGGATTCGCCCGGGCGCGACATCGTCGAGGAACAGCACGGTCCCGCCCGCGCCGGTCAGGAAGTCGCCCTGCTTCACGCTGTCGAGGGCCAGTGCGTCGCCGTCGAACTCGATCACGACGTGCGCCAGCATGAGATCGTCCACTTCTTCCGCCATCAGGTCGACGGTGAACGTGTCGCCCGTGGCTACCACGACCTTGCGGGGCCGGAACATCAGCGCCGGGCCCTTCACCGCGTCCACGACGAACGTGCGCGCCGTGGGCAGCGCCTGCTCGGCGCCCGTGGGGTATCGCCCGACTACGGCGAACGCGTGTTCGCCCTCGTCCAATAGCTCCAACGTCGCCGATGTCCCGGCCGCCCAGTCGGACCACTCGCCTTCATCCCAGCGGTAGCGGTATTCGCTGACGCGGTCGCTGCCTTGCCACGTGAACGTCACGTCGGCGTCGGTGACGGTGGCCGCGTCGTCGGGCCCTGTTGCGATGGCGGTGGACGGTGGCGTGTAGTCCGGGTCCGAGGGGTCGAGGGGGTTGCCGAGGTCGGGAGCGTCGGGCGACTGGCATGCGAACACGACCAGCAACGCTGCGGCCGCGCCGACGATGATGGGGTTTCGCATCCGGTCAGAACCTGTGGTTGATGTCGAGCGACACGAAACCCGCGCGCGTGTCGAGGCCGCCGCTCCAACGCGCCAGGTCAGGGNCGGCGCCGCCGNCCGACGGTCTCGCGGGCCCGACGACGAAAGCGTGGGCGACGTTGATCGCCCAAATCGAGGCGGCGGCGACTACGGCCATCTGTCGTCGTGCATTGGCCGCGTCCACGTCATCGAACGCGTCGAGGGCCTGACGCCTGGCGCGCTGAATCTGGTCCACGCGCGTGGCCGCGGTGTAGTTTGCGGCTGCTACGTCGTAGTCGTCGAGCGCGCCGCTGTACTGCACGTGCATCACACCGGCCGCGGCTCCCGCCCCTACAGTAGCCAACAAGAACAGCGCCCCGGTGGCCGTCCTGCCGCCCGCGTACTGACCGAAGCCTGGAACGACGGCGGAACGTAGCGCCCGCGACACGCCGGAACCCGGGGCCAGGGCGATTTCGACGACGCTCCGTTCGTTCGCGCCGACGCTGAAAGGCTTGNCCTGCGAGCCGTAGCCACGCGCGGCCGCCTGGGCCGTGTAGCTTCCCGGCCGTATATCGCGGAGCAGCACCGGGGTACGGTGCGTTCCGAGCGCGCCCAGCGCTACCTCGGCGCCAGGTGGCTCGCTCGTGACCACGAGTTGCGTCTCGTGGAGTAGCGTCGCCTGGACCTNCTTCGCGTCGCGATCCGCGAGTGTCAGCGTCTCGGTGTACGGCTCGTGGTCGTCCATCGACAGGGTCAGCGTGTGTTCGCCCGGGGCCAGGATCGCTTCGGTCGGGGCCTTCGCTGGGAGTTGCTCGTCGCCTATCGTCACCGTCGCGCCGGGGGGCGTGGAGACGATGGCCACCGCTGCAGCCTCGGGCTCGAGAGTCACCTCTACGGCCGGGTTGTCGCCGCGGCCGATGTGGACCTTACGCGTGGCGTTTCGGTGCATGGGCCTGTCGAGGACGATCGTGGTGTCGCCCGCCGGGACACGGATCGTCGCAGGCGTGGAGCCCTGCCTGCGACCGTCGATGCGAACCGTCGCGCCCGGCGGAGTCGAGTTGATCTGGACGGTTCCGCGCGACCGCGTCATCTTGATCGTCACCGGCCTGGACTTCTCGGTGACGGTGATCTTCCGCCTGACAGGTTCGTGGTCGGGTAAGGAGAGGGCCAGTTCGTGTTCGCCCGCTGGGACGTCGTCGAGGGTGATTGGGGTCTTGCCCCACGTCGCGTGGTCGAGTGTGACCTCTGCGCCGGGCGGGTCGGAACTGACCGCGAGATCCGCGGTTATGCGCTCCCAATCGGGGAACAGGTCGATCCCCTGTCCGGCCGTTAGCNTCGTATCAAGCTCTACGGGCGCGTAGCCGGGTCGGCTGAGCTTTACCTTGTGTGTTCCCTCGGCCGCGCGGAACGGCAACGTCTGCGTTACGCCGTCTACGGTGACTGTCACGCCCGGAGGCATGGTGGCGTAGCGCAGCGTGGCGTAACCCTTTAGCGCGACATCCAGCGTCGTGACCTCGTCGGGCCGTATCGCGACGGTAGGCAACTCCTCCGGCGCGTAGCCGTCCTTCATCACGGTGATCCTGTACGTGCCGATGGGCATGGGGCGGATTTCGCCCGGCAGCGGGATATCCACCGTGTCGGTTCCCGCCTCGCGGGCGAGAACGGAGACGGGCTCCGCCGTGACGGTCGCGCCATCGGGGGTCACGCGGACGCGCAGGGAACCGGACAGGCGTTTGAGAACCACGCGGTTGGTCGTCGCCCGGTCGACGGCAATGCGTTCGTCGTACGGGATGTAGCCGTTGCGGCTGACGCTCAGGCGATAGGCGCCGAGGGGGACGCGATATTCGCCTGCCCGCAACGCAGCGACCTCATCCGGCATGCCGTCGGGTGTGAGGCTCACCGTCGCGTCGGGCGGGGTGACGTCTATGCGTACGCGCGCGACGGCGGCGGCGCCGGATTCGCGACTNCGGTATACGGCGCGGGCTCGGATNGCGAAGTCTTCCTGGCTGATGTCGCCGTTGGAATATGCGTCCAGTTCGGTTAGCAGCGCGACTTCCCGCGCCGTGGGCGCTTCGCCCCGGGCGGCTTTATCGTACGCGGACCTGGNAGTCGCGAGGGCGAAGTCGCGCAACTCCTGCTCCAACGCGTCGGCGAGCAGCAACGTGGCGTTGCGGCGGTCGAGGAGTTCCTGACGCTGTCCCGCGGCCCACTTCTCGGGGTTCACGGCGAGCGGTATGTCGCCGTTGACGGGCCCGAGATCGTAGCGACGTGTGGGGGTCTGCTTCCGGCCGAACTTGTCGCGCGTGTATGGGGGTATCTCTCGTTCGAGATACGTCGCCAACTCCGTGAAGCCCACGATGGCGTTGTCGTCGAGGTCCGCTTCGCCTTTGAGTCCCTTGAGGAGGAACTTGGTGAAGACGCTGCCGTCGGGCTCCTCCCAGGATAGTTGCGACTCGTCCGAAGAGAGGAGGAGAGCGTGGCCTCGGGCCTTTTCCCACTCGTCCCAGAATCGGCCGTAGACGCCTCCCGATACGAAACGCGATCCCCTCGGCTTCACGCCCCCGGCGTGGCAGGCGTCGAGTAGCACGACGACCTTCTCGGCCTCCATCATCTGGACGATCTCGGTGATGTCCTCGTACTTGATGCAGCCGATGTCGGGGTTGTTGAGCGCGAGCGGGTTCGTGACGTATGGCAGCAGGTACGCCGGTGAACCGCCGTCGTCCTCGTCGTGCGGTCGGTATCCGTGTCCGCTGAAGTAGAAGAGGACGAGGTCCTCGGGGGCGGCGCGTCGGCGCATGTTGGCCAGGGCGAGGAGTATCTCGGCCTTGGTGGCCTGTTCGTCTATGAGCGTGCGGACGTTCGACGCCGGGAACGCGCCCAGCTCCGGGTCGGTGAGGAACGTACGCAGGGCGTCGACATCCTTTGCCGGGGCGCTCAGGCGACTGACCGTGTAGCCCTCGACGTTCTCGTACGCTCCTACGCCCACCAACAGGGCCCATCCCACGCCCGGGGTCGATGGGTGAGACGGGGGCAGTTGGTCCGCGGGAGCGATGCGCAACGTCTTGCCGGCGTCCTGCGCATGGACGGTCCACGCGAGCACTAGCGCACAGGCAATGGCAGCCCAGAACGCGCGCGCGTGAGTGCGGTCGGCGTGCGACATACGCGAGGCCTGGAACCATGTTTTGGCGGCACGCAACTCGTGTCGGGAATGTAGCAGCTTGGTGGCCGATACGCAACCAGATCGCGTCGGCCATGAGGTTGCTTCACAGGTTGGATACGCCCCGGATGGCGCTCCGGCCAGGCCCCACACGGTTGCTCAGGGAACGCCTCGACGGTTCGTCCCGCGCGTCAGTCGTCCGCGGCTACCGGATACACCATGGGGTTCTGCGCCGGGTCGCGGAGTACATCACCGACTTCCAGGCGCGCGATCTGCCCGTCCTTGAGGATGTTTCGCTGGCCGTTGAACGTGGACCCGTCGGGCATGTAGGCGCAGGTCATCGCGCGCCGATAGCCGTTGGTCATGTTCGCGCCGGCGCCGTGGGCAAGAAGGCCGTTGTGGAACGAACACGACCCGGCGTGTATGGGCCTACTGCCTCCCTACTGGGAACCGTCGGTCAAGGCTGAGGCAAGCGCTTCCTCGCCGAAGTTGTCCGGTACGGACGTCGGTAGGCCCACGCGCATATGGTACCTGGCGAACGCTTGGGAGAGGTGTTCGCAGTAGGGAGGCAGTAGGCATATGCGGGTGTGCGTAGTGACGTGGAGGTGACGCTTGAGGACAGCCAACGGGAGTGTGTACGGCTCCGAGAAATCGACGACCCTGTAGTCTGTCCCGTCACCTTCGTCTGCTTCGCTGCCGTTTCCCACGCCAAGAACTGTCAGATTCTGGGTGCGGCCGCGCTGTATCTCTGTGCAACGAGTGCGCCAGGCACCCTTGTGGCCGGACTTGTCGCTACGACCCGCGAGCCAAGCCGCACAGTAGTCTGTAACGTCATGCGCGGGACAGAGCAGCACAAGCGGGACGTTGTGTTGGGCGATGTCGCAAGAGTTCGTAAGGACGATCAGATCGCAGGCCTCGGCCCTCACAGTCGAGGTGATGCGGTCCGAGTCTTCGGCTGCATCCTTCACCCACGCCAATGGATCTGCTTCGCCGCCATCAGAACCGGCATCTTCGCGCCACTGTATAACTGGACAGTCCCGAACAAGCTCTCCCTGCCTAGGGGGATCTGACGCAGACACTGGGCCGTACCAGATACTGGGCATTGGGCTTCCGGGAGCTCACTCGATGATCGTGATCTTGCGTGGCCCCCGCCTCACCTCAATGGACAGTTCGACCTCAGCGTCGAAGAGCAATTGGTGGCTACGCCTCGTCGGCACAACATCTGGTCCCACGTCGTGGTCACGGCGCAGCCAGCTCATGTAGAACGCGGCCCCTACGGGAACGAAGTCGAGACCCGGGAGCAGGGACCATAGGTTCTCGCTGCCGGAGTCCGTCAGGTAGTGCGTGAGTAACTCGTCCGCCGTGCCCCCGAGCAGGGAACAGGAGTCCGCGTGCTGGACAGCCACGTTCGGACTGCGCAGGCTTCGGCCGCCAGCCCACACGGCTGACGACGCCAACCCGCGCGCATTGGACGCTGCCGCTGCCCCAGAGTCGGCCATCGCGACGGCGACATCGAACTCTTGGGTTTGGGACGACACGTCAACAGTCTGTGTCATCGATCTTCCCCCACAGTGTGGTTTGGACACCCTCATCCGTCAGGTCTGCAAATCCGCGGACGATCCACTCGTGCGCTTCATCGAACCAGTCGCGGCGGACACTCTCAGATATATCACGACCCATGCCCCGCACAGTCAGGTCGAGCCTGAGCGTAGGCTGGCCATCCTCCTGACGCTTCACGCTTACGACCTGGACGTGGAGCCGCCCGCGGGCGCTGGGCAGCCGAAACGCCGCTTTCCAGAACAGCCCCTCCGCGTCAGGTAAGAAACGGGACTCTACATCCCGCCAAGATAGATCAGGGAGTACAGAGCCGATGTCGTTAAGGCTGGTCCAGCCGTCGCCCTGGACCAGGTGGTTCACGTAGGTGAGCTCGTACTGCAGCGGTCTAGGTGTGCCCAGGCCATGCTCATCGAGGAATGAACGGAACTCCCCATAGCGCGCATCGAAATCCACAATCAGCGTCTCGTACCGGGGATACTCGGCGTCGGCCGGGTACCTCTTCCAGTTGTGCAGGAATCGATCACGCTGCACTTGGATTATCCTCGTCTCCTCCTCCTGGGTAAACCAGGCGCGAGGGCGAGATGGCATCTCCGCCAGGAGCTCCCGCGGGCCGTCCCCATACTCCTCTACGACGGGTAGGAGATGGTCGCGCTCCGAGCACACCGGGTAGTCGTCTCGGAACAACTCCCAGAGCCGTCCGATGTGTGGCATGAGCAGCGATTCGAGGGGCTCAAACAGCACCCCGCATACAACTTCCACCAGTGGCGGCTGCGCGTAGCTGATTAGTCGCACACATTCCCCCGTCACACGACGCTGCTGACATCCCAAGGCTCAATCGAACGCGTTCATGTCGCGATTATAGCACGCCCCCACGGAGAGTACCATCGCCCGTTCGCCCGTCTCGTGCAACGCACGCAACCAGCTTCCACCCCTACACGATGTCCGCGGCCCGCCCAGTCCGGCAAGCCATGGCGCCTGGCAATCCGTGCGGTCCCTGACCGAAAGGCTCTCGGCGGCGCTTGCGCGATCCGCGGGCAGGTAGGGGTGTAATACAGGGCAAGCGCGCCCGGTCACCGCGGTGGCTGCGGATGGTAGGCCCGCAATCGGAACGCCGGGCGCCGGTCAGTTGGAGGCCGCAGGATACACCAACGGGTTCTGCGCCGGGTCGCGGAGTACATCACCGACTTCCAGGCGCGCGATCTGCTCGTCCTTGAGGATGTTTCGCTGGCCGTTGAACGTGGACCCGTCGGGCATGTAGGCGCAGGTCATCGCGCGGCGATAGCCGTTGGTCATGTTCGCGCCGGCGCCGTGGGCAAGAAGGCCGTTGTGGAACGAACACGACCCGGCGCGCATGGGTCCAGGGACGGACTCGACCTCGGCCCATTCGGGGTACACGGTGAATATCTCGCCCATGTTCTGGCCAATGCCGACGTTGTCCCACGTCGCCGTCTTGTGCGTGCCGGGGAGGAAATGGAGGCAGCCATTCTCTACGGTCACATCGTCCAGGGCCACCCATATGCTGATCGCGTGGCGCGAGCTGAACGACCAATACGGATTGTCGAGATGGATGCTCGTCTGATTCCCCCACGGTTCCTTGATGAGCGCCTGATCGTGCCACACGCGGATGCCGTCGATGCCCTCCAGGTCGCAACACATCTTCCCGATGCGTGGGTCCAGGACGAGCCGCTTGATGCGGTCGCTCTCCTGCCACATGTTCAGCGACTGGATGAAGACGCGGGTGTAGTAGCCCGCGTCCTCGCCGGCGCGCTCCGTCGGCGGGCGGTAGTGGCCGCGCTTGGTCACGGTTTCGTCGACGGCCTCTCGCCACTCGTCGAGTTCCTCGGGAGTGAGGAACTCCTCGATGATCGTGAACCCGTTCTCGCGGTAGGCCGCGATGTGTTCGCTCGGTAGTTCGGTTCGCATACGCTCGGAATCCCCCGGTTCGATCCTCAACCCGCGTGGCACGCGAGGCGCCCACGCGCGTAGCCGTCCTCCACCTCGACAAGCTCCACTTGCCGAAGCAGACCGATGTCCTCATCCTTCGCGTCGGTCAGGACGCGTAGATAGTTCCCCGCGTAGCCTGCGTACTCGGCGCGCGGGCCTTCGCGCGTGTCCTCGACCATCACGTCCACCACGCCGCCAAGCGACGCCTCCTGATACTGTCGCTCCAGCCGTTTGCCCAGTCGACGGACGACCTGGCTACGCTCGACCGCGACATGCGCCGGGACGTGATCGGGATAGGACGCCGCGGGCGTGCCCTCGCGCGGCGAATACCGGAACACGTGCAGCCGATGGAACGCCGACTTCTCAACCGCGCGGCAGGTATCCTCGAACTGCGCGTCCGTCTCGCCGGGGAAACCTACCATCACGTCCGTGGTCAGCCCGACATCCGGCATCGCCTCGTGGATCGCCGCGACAAGGTCGAGGAACTCCTCGCGGGTATATTTACGGCGCATGCGCTCCAGCACTTCCGTCGAGCCGCTCTGTAGGGGTATGTGAAGGTGCGGCGCGATCTTCGGCAGATCGGCCACGGCGCGGATCAGGTTGCTCGGGACGTCCATCGGCTCGATGGAACTCAGGCGTATGCGGGCGATGTCGTCGATGTCGTGCAGGGCTGCCAGGACATCGGCCAGATCCCATCTTCGACGCAGGTCCCTGCCGTACGAACCGAGTTGCACACCGGTGATGACGACCTTTCGGTATCCGCGTTCCGCGAGGCGCTCGACCTCCGCGACGATGTCGGGCAGGTCGCGGCTGCGCATCCGTCCGCGTACGTAGGGGATGATGCAGAACGTGCAGAAGGCGCTGCAGCCGTCCTGGACCTTCACCATGGCTCGCGTCTGCTCGTCGAAGGTGGCGATGCTGAGGCCGAACTCGCCGAGATCGACCTGCGCGTCCGGGTCGCCGACGAATTCGCGGGACAGGGTCTGCGTTATCTCGGCCTCGCGGATCATCTCCNTGAGCTGGAACTTCTCGCGATTGCCGAACACCTTCGTCACGCCTTCGATGCCCAGGAGGTCGGACTTCGCGGCCTGCGCGTAGCANCCGGTGACGAAGATGTGGGANTCGGGNCTGAAGCGNTGNAGCGCGCGGATCGCCTTGCGGGCCTTCGCGTCGGAGGCGCTCGTCACCGTGCAGGTGTTCACTACGTACAGGTCCGCGCCGGCGGAGATGGGTCGGATTTCGTAGCCAATGTCTCGCAGGGCCTCGGCCATCGCCTGCGTGTCGTACTGGTTCACCTTGCAGCCGAAGGTCATGAACGCCGCGGTCGGCGTGGCGTCGCTCAACCGAGTTCCCCTCGCGCGTTCGTCGCCGTCTCGCGTAGTCCCGCGATCGCCGCGCTGAGGTCGGGCGCGCCGTACGCGGCCGATCCCGCTACGAACACATTCACGCCGGCCTCCACGAGGGCGGGGATCGTGTCGCGTGACACGCCGCCGTCCGCCTGGATGTCCACGGACAGCTCGCCCTCGGCCACGGCGTCGGCGATCGCGGTGATCGCACCGAGTACTTCCGGCATGAACCTCTGCCCCGAGAAGCCGGGGCGCACCGTCATGGGCAGGACGAGATCGACCTGTTCCAGGTGGGTTGTCGCCATCTCGGCGGGCGTTCCCGGCATGAGCGAGACGCCCACGCGGCAGCCAAGATCGCGAACGGCAGCGAGGGTGTCGGCGACATCGCCCTCGGCCTCGACGTGCACGGTAATCGAGTCGGCCCCCGCCTCCGCGAATCGGGTGATGTGATCCATCGGCCGCGCGAGCATCAGGTGGACGTCGAAGAAGATGTCGGACCAGCTCCGCAGGTCGGCCACCGTCTGCGGGCCAAAGGACAGGTTGGGGGCGAAGTGCCCGTCGAAGACGTCTATGTGCAGCCAGTCGGCCCCGCTTTCCGCCGCGCGTCGCGCCTCGACTCCCAGTTCGGCCATGTTCGCCGAAAGCAGGGACGGCGCGATTCGGATATCGCGCTGGGTCATAGCGTCTCCCTTCTTATCGGCTCGTTCATGTCGTCCTCGTACACGGTCAGTGTGACCTCCCCCACCACGTTGCGGGGGAAGGATATGGTCTCGCCAGGCAGCGCCATCTCGTCGTACAGCTCGCGGTAGCCGGTGTCGTCCCGCAGCATGATGCGCACGCGGATGAGGCGTGGGGCGATCTCCAACGGAGGGCCGTCGCCGCCTTCCTCCTGGACCGGCTCGCCATCGGCTGTTGCGTCGCCGTCCACGCTCGGGTCGCCATTCTCGGCTCCTCCGCCATCTGCGACCGGCTCGCCGTTGTCCGCGCTGTCGCCATCTGCCGCCGAACCGACATCCTCAGGGACGCCGCCGGACACGGTGTGCTGGATGATGAGAAGTCGCGACGCTCCGCCGGCGCGCGCCGACGGTTCGTTGACGGTGAGCGTCACGCCGGAGCCGGAGAACACGCGCGAGCCTGCGGGCGGGACCTGTGCGAGGACCAGGTCTGCCTTCTCGCGCGGCGCGCGCCGCCGTTCGACCTTGTCGACGTAGAGCAGTTGCTCTTTGGCCAGCTTGCGCGCCTGGGCGAGGGTCATCCCGGTGAGTGTGGGCATCGTCATCTCGACGGGCCTGGGCCCGAGGCTGACGAGGAGGTGGACGCGCTCGCCGCGCGCAAGCTCTGTTCCGGCGCCGGGGGTCGTCGCGATGATGCTATGGGCTGTCGCGTGCCGCTCAGAATGCGTGTGGGAGATCATGCCGGCTCGGAGGCCGAGTATGGACAACTCGAACTCCGCCTGTCCGACGGTCTTGTGTCGCAGGTCGGGGACGGTGGACTGCTCGGGGCCGCTGCTGAGTATGAACCGGATCGGTCGCGTGCGCTTGACGCTCTGCATGGGCGCCGGGACGTGCGAGAGGACGTATCCGCGGGGTTGCGACGCGTCGTTCCGTGTCTCGGTGGCCGCGTAGTTGACCTTCAGTCCCAGGTCCACCGCGCGCTGCTTGGCCGTTTCAGCGGGAAGGCCCTCGAGGTCGGGGATCGTGACGACCTCGCCCTGCACGTAGTTGGGTATCCACGAGTAGAGGAACCCCAACACCGAGCCCGCCCACAGGATCATGATGAGCACGCTGATGGTGAAGATGCCGTTGAGCGTCAGAAACCACCGCCATCGCATGTGGCACGCTCCAGGGTGAGTTCGAGGTCGTGACGCCGACGAGTCGTCGGGCGCGCGCTACGCGAGCTCGAACGCCTCCGGGACATCGCCTCGGAGGCCGTTGAGGTAGCCGGCGACGTCCATCTCGGCGCGGTTGTCGGGCTGCACGCGCGTCACCTCCAGCGACCCCTGCCCGGTCTGCGCGAACATCCTGCCATCCTCGACGACGATGGCTCCGGGGCGCCGCGCGACATCCCGACCGGTCGGCTCGCATCTCTTGAGCCTCAACGGCTCCCGGCCCGGTAGGAACGCCTGAGCGCCCGGCCAGGGCACACACGCACGGTAACGATTGTGGATCGCGTGGGCGGGGAGTGTCCAGTCCACGACGCCCATCTCGCGGGTGAACTTCGGCGCGTGGGTTGCCGCGGCTGTGTCCTGGGGCGTCAGCGTGAGCCCCTCGGCCGGGAGGCGGAGGATCACGTCGCAGAGCATCTCCGCGCCTATGCCCGCGAGCCGTGCCATAAGTTCCGGCGCCGTTTCCGTCGGTTCGATGGCCGTCGTCTCCTGCCGCACGATGGGGCCGGTGTCCTCACCCTCGTCGATCTGCATGATCGTCACGCCCGTCTGCTCGTCGCCGTTCCAGAGCGCCCACTGGATCGGGGCGGCGCCGCGATAGCTGGGAAGCAGCGACGGGTGGACGTTCAGACATCCGTGGGCTGGGATGTCGAGTATGGAGCGCGGGAGTATCTGGCCGTAGGCGACGATGGCGATGACGTCCGGCGCCATGTCCGCGAGCAGCCCGACGAACTCCCCTGCGCGCGCGCGCTCCGGTTGGTGGACAGGCACGCCCAACACCTCGGCTTCGACCTTTACAGGCGAGGGAGTCAACTTGCGCCCTCGCCCGCTCGGCCGATCCGGTTGGGTAACCACGGCCGCGAGGTCCACGGATGCCGCGAAGAGCCGCAACGTCGGCACGGCGAACTCCGGCGTCCCCATGAAGACGACGCGCGGCCGTGTGTCTGCGTCGGGCATACGCGTTCCTAGAGCGGCAGCGAGACTGCCTCGCCCGTTGCGGAGGCGCGGTAAACCGCCTCCATCACCTCTGTCAGGTTACGGCCGTCCTGGATGGTGATCGTCATGGGCGCGTCGTTGAGGATGGCGTTCACCCACTGGTCCATAGCGCTGGGGAGGTTGTCGGGGGCGTTGGCGAGGAACGCGTCCCGCGCGTCGTCATCGAGCAGGCGCGTCTCCAACTGCGTGCCGCCCATGCCCTGCACGAGCGATCCCTCGGTGCCGTACAGCTCACGCAGCGCCGGCCCGGAGCGATGCACCCAGGAGCAGTCCACCACGCCGATGGCGTTGTTGGGGAACTCCATCAGCGTGACGCTGTTGTCGTCGATGGGGTACGCGTTGGAATGGTTGTTGATGATGCCGGTGATCTTCTTCGGTGAGCCGCCCATGAGCCAGGGGAGGATGTCCATGACGTGGCAGCCCAGGTCGAAGAGGGCGCCGCCGCCCGCGCGTTCGGCGTCGGCGAACCAGGCGCTGGGACCGGAGAACCACTTGTCGAGACCGGCGCTGTGCGCGATGCGCGCGCGACCGAAGGTAAGTTCGCCCAGCAGCCCCTCTTCCACCGCCTTCTTGGCCAGCAGCACCTCGGATCGTGTACGAGAGGGCAGGGAGATGATGAATTTCACCCCGGCCTCATCGACGGCGTCGATGATGGGGTCGCACTCGGCGACGGTGATGGCGAGGGCTTTCTCGGTGAAGATGTGCTTGCCGGCCTTGGCCGACTTGATCATCACCTTCGGGTGGTCCGACGTGATCGCGTTCACGATTACCGCGTCTATGTCGTCGCGAGCCAGGAGCTCGTCGAGGTCTGCGTGGAAGTCGAGACCGTGGCGCTCGGCCCCCTCTCTGCCGCCGTATTCGTCCTCGTCCCAAACGGCGAGCAGGTCTATGTTTTCATGGGCCATTGCCTGCTTCGCGTAGCCGTCGGCGTGGACGTGGGCGAAGCTGAGCATGGCCGCGCGGACTTTGTCGCTCATGTCGTTCGTTCCTATCGTGTGGCTTCGGAATGTTCGAGAGCATGGGGCCTCTGTCCGGCCGTCGTTCTTAGCCGCCCTGGGCTTCGTCTCCGGGCGCGCCATTATCCGCGTCCCTGCGAATGCGACGCAAGACGGCCGCCCGCCACGACGGCTCGGTGTCGTCCATGTCCACACATAACTCGGCCGCCGTGCCGACGCCCACCACGCTCCCTTCGTGCAGGAGTATCGCGCGGTCTATCGTCGCGTCGACGAGCTCGGGCAGGTTCGTGGCGATGAGCATCGTCTTTCCCATCGCGCGCAGCTCCGTGAGGATCTCCGCCATCTCCGCCTGACCCGCCGGGTCGAGGCCGGCGAGCGGCTCGTCGAGCAGCAGTATCGGTGGGTCGTGGAGCAACGCGCGGGCGAGCTCCACTCGCTGCGCTTCGCCGCGCGATAGATCGGTCAGGAGGGCGTCCGTCAGATGCCCTACATCCGTCAGGTCTAACGACTGCGCAATGGCCTCGGCGCGATCCTCCCTCGGCAGTCGGTGCGACGCCGCCATCGCCTTCATGTATTCGGCCACGTCGGTGTGGTCGGGGAAGGCTGGAGTCTCCATGACGTAGCCCACGCGGCGACGCGCCTCGCGCGGCTTCCGACGCACGTCCACCCCCGCTACCAGAGCGCTCCCTGACGTCGCGCGCGTCGCCGTCCCGAAGACCTGGATCGCGAGGGATTTACCCGAGCCGTTCGCGCCCAACAACGCGACACACTCGCCCTCGTCGACGACGAAGGAGACTTCCGAGAGGCGGTCTCGGCGTCGGATTCGGACGGTTATGTTGTCGGCCTGAATCACGGCGTTGCGCCTGTGTGCCCTGTGGAACGAGGATGTCGGAGTTCTACGACCCGGGCGCCGACCTGTCAAGCACCGCACGCGGCCGGCTGCGGATGCCCCCGTCTGATCCGGCGCCTTGCGCACGTTGTGTAGTTTGTCTATAAATCCTGCATCGGGTACAGGAGGGGCAGGCCACTCACCCGCATTCGCCGGACGGACTCGCCTGATCCTCACCGTCAGAGAACGACGTGGCGAGGCCGTCGGGGTAGGCTACGCATGCCCGTCGGCGCGCGATCTGCTCCGGGCGTGGGCATCGCGCGGGAGGGAGTGATACATGAACAAGGGCAGTGCATCCCGTCCATGTCCCGGCGTGCTCGGCCTTATGGCGTGCCTGAGTCTTGGGCTCGTTACAGGCGCGGCCCGGGCCCAAGCCGTCAACCTGGTGACCCCGGAGGAGGACGCGGTACTCCCCAACGGCTGCGAAGGCGTCTTCGCGCCCTTGGTGTGGGATTTCGACTGGGCCGACGTGCCGGGGGCGACCGCGTATCATCTGTGGGTGTGGGGCCCCAATGCGACCGTCGCCCTGATCGATCAGAGTTCGCTGCCGTCATCATCGTACAGCTCTCAGAGCTCTGGGTACGTCCTGGACTCCAGCAGGTTCGGTTGGCGATGGCGTGTGCGGGCCCGCGTGAACGACACCTGGGGCGACTGGACCGAAGAGCGTACGTTCCACGTGGAGTCCCAAGACGCGGCCTGCTTGCGCAGCGTTGCGCCGGACGAATACGAGCCCGACGATGGGCAGCTGTACGCCACGCGGATCGTTCCCGATGGCGCGCCGCAACGCCATACGTTCCACGCCGGCGACCCCGCCGATTGGGTGAGCTTCGCGGCGGTCGCCGGGCACATGTACGATATATGGACGGACAATCTCACCGGTACGGTGGATACCGTCCTGACCGTCGGTGCCACGTCCGGGGAGCTCGCACGCGATGACGACGGGGGCCCCGGGCGCGCATCTCGGATTGAGGACTTCATTTCCCCGCTGACGGCCACGCTGTACGTTCGGATCACGGACTTTGCCGGGGGCGACGCCGGATCGTATGACATCGCGGTCCTCGACGAGACGGGCGGCGTGCCCGTCGACGTGTACGAGTTCGACAACAACCGACCGGCTGCCACCGCGATCGCCACCGATGGCGTGGCGCAACAACACACCTTCCACCCCGGCGACGAGGTCGACTGGGTGCAATTCCAGGCCGGGGCCGGCGCCCGCTACGCCATCTCGGTGACCGACATGCAGGGAGACATAGACCCGCTCCTGGTCGTCACGACGTTCACGGGCGAGCTCAACCCCAACGGTTGGCTCGCCTACGACGACTACACCGGCGAAGGCCCGGGGCCGAACGTCCCCAACTTCGTCTCTTCCCGCACCGAGACGCTCTATGTAGTAGTTCAGGACTTCGCGCGCGGGGCGGGTGGTTCGTACTCGATCAGCATACTGAGACTCGATCCGCCCGCATTCGCGCTGAGGAGCGCGTGGGTCTATGACCCGCTGCCCGGGGGCAACAGCGATGCCGGCGCGAATCCCGGCGAGCGCATCCTGCCGAGAGTGCGACTGAGAAACGACGGGCCCGGCTCCGCGACCACCGTTACCGTCACGCTGTCCACAACCGATCCCGACGTCACCGTGGTCGAGGGCGTCATGACGCACGGGAACTGGCCTGCGCACTACGCCCAGAACAACGGCGAGCTCGCCCTCGATATCGCGCTCGACGCGGCTCCGCATGACGTCGCCGTGACCGTCGACGTCACCGCGGACAATGCCGGCCCGTGGCAGTTCACGTTCACGTTCCCCATCGTCGCGTCCCCGGTGACGTTCACCAAGCGCAACGCCTGGAACTACGAGCCCACGCCCGCCACCAGAAATGGACAGGCCGACACCGGAGAGGTCGTCTATCCGCGTGTGCGGCTGTACAACGTGGGACCGGAGGACGCGACGAACGTCACCGTCACGTTCAGCAGCGACGACCACAAGCTGACTATCACCGACCGGATCGTCACGCACGCAACCTGGCCGGCAGGGGAGGCGCGAAACAACGTCGGACCCGAAATCAGTATCACACCGGAATCGCCATCGCGTGATGTCACGGTGATCGTGGATGTAACCGCGGATGTCGGAGGGCCGTGGCGGTTCCTTTTCACATTCCCCGTGGTTGCCCCGGGCCTGACGTTCACGAGCCGCAACGCGTGGGTGTTCGAGCCGACGGCCGACACGAGAAACGGGCAAGCCGACGCGGGAGAGCGCGTGCACCCCCGCGTAAGACTGATGAACGAGGGACCGGCCGACGCGGAGAACGTCGTGGTGACGATCACCACCGACGACCCGGACCTGACAGTCGTACAGGGGTCGGTGTCCCACGCGGCGTGGCCTGCCGGCGTGGCGCGGAACAACGAGGGGTTCGTGCTCGACATCGCGCCGTCCGCGACACTGCACCTCGCCTACCTGACGGTCGACGTCACCGCGGACAACGCGGGGCCGTGGCAATTCAGGGTCAACCTGCCCGTGGCCCCGGCGGCATCGGAGTTCACGAAGTTCACGAAGCGCAACGCCTGGCTCTACGAGCCGACGACAGCCACGAGGAACGGCCAGGCGGACGTCGGAGAACGCGTGCGTCCTCGTGTGCGACTGATGAACGAGGGACCGGCCGATGCGATGAACGTCACCGTGACACTCAGCGCCGACGACCCCGATGTGACCGTCGTCGACGGGGTCGTCTCCCACGCGACGTGGCCCGCCGGCGTGGCGCGGAACAACGACGGTTTCGTCCTCGACATCGCGTCGAATGCGGCGTCGCACGAGGCGTCCATGACGGTCGACGTGACCGCGGACAACGGCGGGCCGTGGCAGTTCACATTCACCTTCCCTGTGGTCGCGCCGGCGCTGACGTTCACGAAGCGCAACGCCTGGGTCTACGAGCCCACGGCATCCACGAGAAACGGGCAGGCTGACGCTGGCGAGCGCGTGCAACCTCGCGTGCGGCTGAAGAACGACGGCCCGGAGGACGCCGAGAACGTCACCGTAACACTCAGCACGGACGACCCCGACGTGACGGTCGTCAACGGGACAGCGACGCACGCGACATGGCCCGTGGGCGCAGCCCGTAACAACGACGGCCTCGTCCTCGACATCTCTTCCGAGGCGACACCGCACGATGTGACCCTGACGGTCGATGTTACCGCGGAGGAGGGCGGGCCGTGGCAGTTCACGTTCATCCTCCCGGTGGTTGCGTCGGCGTCCACGCCGACGTTCGTGAAGCGCAACGCCTGGATCTACGATCCGACGCCCCGCGCCGACAAGGACGGCGTCGCGGAACCGGGAGAACGCGTGCGGCCGCGCATCCGGTTGGTGAACGGCGGCCCGGCGGATGCGGCCAACGTAGGCGTGACACTCACGATCACCGACGAAGACGTCACGGTGGTCCGCGCCGAGGAAACGCACGCGACCTGGCCCGAAGGCGCCGCGCGGACGATCGTCGGGTTCGTGCTCGACATCGCGAAGGACG
>NYZG01000017.1 GCA_002687025.1 Candidatus Poribacteria bacterium | reverse complement strand
GCTTACTGACGATGAGCCAGAGATTGTTGAAGTCGATGTCTTGGAACACTCACACAGTCCTGTGTAACCGGCGACGGGCCTACATGGGGCCGGAGATGCCGCCGTCCTTGCGCACGCGCCAGAAGTGCAGCGCCATCAGCACCGACGCGATCAAAGGCACGAAGATGCAGTGCAGCACGTAGAAGCGGATGAGAGCTGTCGGGCCTACGATCGTGCCGCCGAGAAGGGCGAAACGAACGTCGTTCGCGGCGGTGATGAACTGCGGCGTCACAGGGCCCTCGGCCCCGATGCCCGGATGCGCCTTGGCCATCGTCGTGCCTACCGTCACCGCCCAGAATGCGAGCTGGTCCCACGGCAATAGGTACCCCGTGAAACTCAGGAACAGCGTTATCACGAGCAGCACGACGCCGACCGCCCAGTTGAACTCGCGCGGCTTCTTGTACGAGCCGGTCATGAAGACCCGGAGCATGTGCAGCCAGATGGCGATGACCATGCCGTGGGCGCCCCAGCGGTGCATGTTCCGCATGAGCATGCCGAACGGGACATCGAACTGAAGGGACTTGATGTCGTTGTAGGCGTANTCCACCGCCGGCCGGTAGTAGAACATCAGCAACACGCCGGTGATCGTGCACACAAGGAACATGAGGAACGTGATTCCCCCCATGCACCAGGTGAACCGGACCTTGGTAGCGTGCCGCGCTACACGAACGGGGTGGAGGTGGAGGAAGACGTTGTTCAGGATCTGGAGCGACCGGTTACGCGGCGTGTCCCGGTAGTCGTGCCGGAACATCGACTTCCAGACTTGCGACCGCGTTACCGATTCCTTGAAATCGTCCCAGAACGGCATGTAACTCCCTCTTTGCCTCCAGAATCAGGCTGCGCGTTGCGTGTAGCGCGCGCGTGGCTCACACGATCGGTCGCGACGTCTCTATAAGGCACTCGGTCTTCGACCACTGCCCCCTCTCCCACCGGAAGCGCTTGGCCTTGTCGATGACGATCTGACCCTCGGCCTCGGTGATCCCCACCTTCTCGAGGGGCCTCGGCGCCGGGCCCTCGAAGTTCACGCCGTATGGGTAGAAACCAGTGCCGTGGCACGGGCACTTGAACTTGGCCTCGTTCTCAAGCCAGCGCGGTGTGCACCCGAGGTGCGTGCACTGAGCATAGAACGCGTAGATGCCGTGCTTGCCTGTCGTGGGATCGTCTCCGTGCACGATCCAGACGCGTTCCGCGGCCTTGTACGTCTCGTACACGCGGATGGCGCCTGCGGGATCGGGTGGGTAGTTGCTGCGGGGCCCCGCCTTGAAGCGAGTTGGCGGCTCGTACAGCACGCGTGGAAAGAGGAACTTGACCAGCATGAACACGCTGGTCCCGAAGATNCCCCCAAGCGTGCCNAGCCAGCCGACGTNCTTGAAGAACTTCCGGCGTTCCATCCTGTGCTCCGGATGACGTGCTACGGCCGTCTNANNCAGGGGGCCGCGGGCCGCTACGCTGCTGCCCGTCGGTGGCGTCACCAGGGAGCGATGCGCGACCCGTATTGTGTCATGGCCCCCGAAAACCTGTCAAGAGTTTCCCGACGCGGCGGGACTCGCCGGGGCGGTGGCGCATTCGGGTCGGCCGCCCGCGGCGCCCGGAGGCGCCAGCCGCGCGTTGCGGCACATGGTGGCGGCCCGCTCGGGCCCCCGCACAGCTGCGCGGCGGCCGATTCCCCGTCGGACAGCCCCGTGGGACCTACGCCTCGCGCGGCGTCGGGCGGGCACTCGGATATGCGTTCCGTGCTATCATTCCGCGCGGGTTCCAGAGTGGGCGGCGCGCCAGCCGCCAGGAGGGGCGTATGCCGACGTACGAATACAAGTGCAACCACTGCGGCGTTGGGTTCGAGCGTTTTCAGAGCATCAAGGCGCAGCCGGTGAAAGACTGCCCCGAGTGCGAAGAGAAGGGCACCGTCTCCCGCTTGATCAGCGGCGGCGCAGGGCTTATCTTCCGGGGCGATGGGTTCTACATCACCGAGAACCGGAGTGACTCCTACAAGGCCGGCGCGAAGGCCGACTCCAAGCCCGGGGGCGACTCGAAGTCGGACTCGTCAGCGAAGTCGGACACCGCCTCGTCCTCGAAGTCCGACAGTTCGTCGTCGGCGTCCGCCGCTGCCGGGTCGGACTAGGAGCCGGCGCGGCCCAGCCAACCGAGGGATCGAGACCGATACATGGTCAATGTTGCAGTTGTCGGATACGGATTCGCAGGGAAGTCGTTCCACTCGTACCTCGTCGGGCTCGAGGAGCGGATGACGCTCCATACCATCTCGACGCGCAACCCCGAGCGGCAGGCCCGCGCGCGCCAGGACTACCCAGACGTCAACGTCGTCGGGTCGCTGGATGCCGTGCTCGCGGACGACGACATCGACCTGGTAGTTCTCGCGACGCCTCACAACACGCATCGCGACCTCGCCGTCGCGGCCATGGACGCCGGCAAGCCGGTCGTGACGGACAAGATCGTCGCGATGAACGCCCCCGAGACGATCGAGATGGCCGAGGCCGCGGAGCGGAACGACGTGCTGTTCTCCGTGTTCCACAACCGACGGTGGGACTGGGACTTCCTGACCGTGAAGAAGGCGATCGAAGACGGCTATATCGGCGAGCCCTACCTCTACGAGTCGGCGATCATGCGATACGGCGGGCCGGGCGGCTGGCGCGGCGTGAAGTCCGAAAGCGGCGGGATCCTGTACGACTGGGGCGCCCACCTCGTTGACCAGGCGCTTGCGCTCGTGCCCTCGAAGGTCGCCAGCGTCTCCTGCCAGCTCCAATATCGCAAGTGGGAAGTCGACATCGGCAGCTACGTGTGCGTCAATCTGAACTTCGAGAACGGCGCCATTTACCGCGTCGAGGTGGGCAACCTCTCCATGTACCAGCGGCCGCGGTTCCACGTCATGGGGGATGTCGGCGCGCTCGTAAAGACGGGGATCGACCCGCAAGAGCCGTATATGAAGGAGGGCCGCATCGACGATGCGGTCGAGGACGCCGCCGACCACGCGCGGATATGGACCGAGCGTGACGGCGCCCGCGAGGAGCTCGTGATCGAGAGCGTGCGAGGCTCGTGGCGCGGTTACTACCGCAACGTCGCCGCCGCGCTCCTCGACGGAGCCGACCTCGCCGTGACACCCGAGCAGATGATCCGCCTCATGCGCGTCTATGACGCAGCGATGACATCTGCGGAATACGGCGTCACCGTGCCCTTGGGAATCTAGCGGCGCCAACGGCGCCCGCGGTCGCGGTGAACCACGACCGCCGTGTGGGACGTATACACGACGTGCAGACGACGCGCGCACGGGCGCGTCCACTGACGATGGCAGCGACTGCCGTCGGACACCGTCGGAGCCCCACATGCCGCACCCAGTTTGGCGCTCCCCAACCATCGAGGTGCGCGGCGTCGCCGAACTGTGCGTCAGCGCTGGCGTGTCGCCCCTTCTGGCCCGACTGCTGCTCAACCGTGGAGTGACGCCGGCTTCCGTTGAGTCTTTCCTGCGCCCATCTCTCGCCGACACGCACGACCCATCTCTTCTCCCTGACATGGACAAGGCCGTCGACCGCCTGCTCCGGGCGATCGACGCGGGCGAGAAGATCACGATCTACGGCGACTACGATGTCGACGGCACGACCGCCACCGCGCTCCTGCTGGGTGTGCTTCGACGGGCCGGCGCCGAGGCCGACTTCTATATCCCAGATCGGGCCGCCGAGGGCTACGGGATGAACGAACCCGCGATGCGCACGATACGCGAGCGCGGCGCCAGCGTGTTGCTCACGGTCGACTGCGGCATCACCGCGCGCGATCCCATCGCGGCCGCCCACGCCATCGGCCTTGACGTCATCGTGACCGACCACCACGTTGTCGACCCCGACCGACTGCCGAATCCCGGCGACGCGGTAGCCCTCATCGACCCACGTATAGATGGATGCGATTACCCGTTCCCGGACCTCGCCGGCGTCGGCCTGGCGTACAAGCTGGGTCAGGCGTTGCTGGCGGCGCGGGATGTCGATGCGAGCCTGGAGGATGAACTCGACCTGGTCGCCCTCGGCACCATCGCCGACGTCGCCCGTTTGCGCGGCGAGAATCGCGCCCTGGCAAAGGCCGGGCTCGCCGTTATGTCCGCGCGGAAGCGGCCCGGCATTCGCGCCCTGTGCGAGGCCGCCGGCGTCGACGACGGCACGGACCTCGCCAGCTACCATGTGGGCTTCGTACTTGGCCCCCGGATCAACGCGGCGGGCAGATTGGACCGCGCGCACGTAGTGGTCGAGCTGCTTACCACCGACGACGATGCTCAGGCGATGGAAATCGCCAACGGACTGAACGAAGCCAACTCCGCGCGCCGGGAGGTAGAGCGGCGCATCACCGACGACGCGACGAAGATCGTCGAGACGGAACTCGACCCGGACCGCGATCCAATAATCGTCGTAGCTCGGGACGACTGGCATCCGGGCGTCGTCGGGATTGTCGCCTCCCGCCTGGTCGAACGCTTCTGGCGCCCAGCCATCGTCATCGGCATTCAGGGCGACACGGGGAAGGGCTCCGGGCGCAGCATCCCCGGCTTCCACATCCAAGACGCGCTGCTGGAATGTGCGGACAAGATGACGACGTTCGGCGGCCACGCGGCCGCCGCCGGTCTGTCCATGGAGATCGCGGAGCTACCCGCGCTGCGGGAGCAACTGGTCGAGATCGCCCGGGAACGCCTGACAGCGGACCATCTCCAGCGCGTGACCCACCTGGACGCCGTACTTTCGCTGGGCGACATCGGCGCCGCGGCGGTCGGTGAATTGGACCTGATGGAGCCGTTCGGCGAGGGCAATCCGGCGCCGCGCTTCGGATTCCGTGGGCTCAGCGTCGCGGGCGAGCCGCGTCTGATGGGTCACGAGCTACAGCATCTGAGCGCGACGCTGACCGACGGCCGCGACTCGACCCGAGTCGTGGCGTGGAACGACGCCGACCGGGCCGTGGCTCTTCGCACGCCCGGCGCCGAGGTGGATGTCGCCGGACGCGTGGGCATAAACGAGTACCGCGGCCGCCGCAACGTCCAGATCACCGTAAGCGACTGGATGATCGAAGCGGACACGGGCGGTGTGGACGCGGGCGTCTACCCGCGACGCGACACACCCTCGGACGTTAGAATAATCGATAGCCGACGGCGCGAGGAGAAGGCGCCGTACCTGGGGCGCGTGCTCGCGCGGGGTGATCAGGCGCTCATCTACGTCCGCGACGACCTGGCGCTCGCGCAGGCCAGGAAGCTACTCGGCGATCTGGGGTATTCCGGCGCCGTGACCTACTGCGATAGTCGAGCATCCAACGGCGACATGGGAGATGCCGTGCAATCCCTGGGATCGGACGGTGTGCGCGCTCTCGTGTCAACGCACTCCGTCATCCCGCCGGCTACCCCCTCGGTGGCACGCGTATCGCACGTCGTCTTCTGCCATCCCCCGCGCGATGATGCTTCGTTCCTGGTCGCGTGCGAACCGGTGCTCCTTGGCCGCGAAGACGAGGCCGACGGTGGCGAAGACGAGACACGGTACGTGCATCTCCTGTTCAACGAGCGCGATATCGATGTCGACATCACCCGCGGCGCAACCGCGATGCCGACGCAGGCCCGCTATAGGCGCCTGTACAGCATCCTGCGCGACCAGGCGGAGGGGCTGACGCTGGAAGACTGGCGCGCCGCAGCGGGCGCGGAGCTCGCGACCGCGGTGGACGCGGCCGCGGAGGTGTTTGCGGAACTAGACCTCGTCGAGTGCGCGGATGGCGTCTATCGGGCGCGACAGGGCGAACGCCGGAGCCTCGACGAGTCGGAAGCCTACGGCGCCGCGCGGATAGAGGCGCGTGCGACCGGAATACAGGCGGAGCTGTGGCGAACGCGGACGCCGCGAGACTACTGGGAGATGATGCTCCGGCATCGCCGCCACGCAGTCGACGCGGACGGAAGCACTGCGGAGATGGGCGTCCTATGAGCTTCGACGAACTCGTCGGACTTGTCCGCTGGCACAGGCCCAGCCTCGACGAAGCCGACACGGACATCCTCCGCGCAGCCTATGACATGGCGGAGGAGCGACACGCCGGCCAGGAGCGACGGTCGAAGTGCCCCTTCCTTGTGCACCCGTATGAGGTCTCCTGCCACCTCGCCAACATGCCCATGGACGTGCCGACGGTTTGCTCGGGGCTCCTGCACGACATCCTCGAGGACACCGACACCACCGCGGATGAACTGCGAGAGCTATTCGGCGACGCTATCACACGGATTGTCGAGGGCGTCACCAAGCTGACGTGGATGGGCCGCAAGGGTCTTCAACGGTTCGAGGAACGGCAGGCGGAGAACTACCGCCAGATGGTCCTGGGTATGACGCGCGATGTCCGGGTGATCATCGTGAAGCTCGCCGATCGTCTCCACAACATGGAGACGATCCAGTTCATGCCGCCCGTGCAACAACGGCGCATCGCGACGGAGACTCGCGAGATCTATGCCCCGCTCGCCGGCCGTTTCGGCATTCACCAGATGCGTAACGAGCTCGAGGATCTCGCGTTCAAGACGCTCGACCCCGACGCGTACCGCGAGATCGCCGAGATGGTCCAGGTGAAACGCGAGGAACGCGAGCAGTACACCGGCGAGGTAATAGCCGTTCTGCGGCAGCAGTTGGAGAAGAGCGGCCTCAAGTCCGTCGAGGTCACTGGACGTCCGAAGCATCTCTACAGCATCTACCGCAAAATCCACGTGCGTGGCGTGCCCTTCGACCACATCGACGATCTCATCGCCTTCCGAGTGCTGGTCGACGAACAGCCAGACTGCTACGCCGCCGTCGGCGCTATCCACGCGGCGTGGACGCCGGTCCCCGGCCGTTTCGACGACTACATCGCCAACGAGAAGTCCAACGGCTACAAGTCCCTGCACACGAGTGTCTTCGATCGCGGGCGCCCCATCGAGATACAGATTCGCACACGGGCAATGGACGTCGTGTGCGAGAAGGGCGTCGCGTCGCACTGGGCGTACAAAACGCCCGCCGAGGCGGAAAGGTCCGCGCGCGGGCGCGGCTGGATCGACAAGTTCGCCGTGCTCCGTGACGTGCTGGACGAGATACAGGACGTGCGCAACGACAGCGAGTTCCTGCAGTCGATGCGCGCCGAGCTGTTCGACGACGAGATCCACGCGTTCACTCCGAAAGGCGACGTGAAACGGCTACGCGCGGGCGCGACGCCCCTGGACTTCGCCTTCGCCGTCCATACGGAAGTCGGGCTGTCGACGGTCGGGGCGCGGGTGAACGGCCGGATCGTGTTGCTGAAGTCCGAACTTGCCACCGGCGATGTCGTCGAGATCCTCACCGATTCGGATGCCAGGCCCAGTCGAGACTGGCTGCGGCATGTGAAGACGCCGCGCGCGCGGAACAAGATCAAGCACTGGTTCCGGGAACAGGAGTTCGAGCAGAACGTCGGCGTGGGCCGTCAGCTCATCGCCACGGAGCTGCGGAAGCACGGCCTCACGCCCAAGGGCCTGCTGACGCCAGCGCGCCTCGTGGCGCTCGCCGATGAACTCGACGCTGAGTCTCCAGAAGTCTTGCTCGCGGATGTTGGGGCGGGACAGGTGTCCGCACAGCGCGTGTACCACCTCCTCGCGCCCGTTGACAGTGGCGAGGAAGAGCCGGAGCCCGCGAAG
Organism: Candidatus Poribacteria bacterium; assembly: GCA_002687025.1. Taxonomy (GTDB): domain Bacteria; phylum Poribacteria; class WGA-4E. The sequence continues at coordinate 808 of NYZG01000017.1, read as the reverse complement.
CCGCTGCCTCCGCAGATGATCGACGCGCGGCTGGACGGCATCGAGCACACCGTCATGCGCGTCGCCAAATGCTGCGCGCCGCTGCCCGGTGACAGTGTGGTCGGCTATGTCACGCGCGGGCGCGGCGTGACCGTGCACATGCGGGACTGCCCGCGGATAGCAGGGGAATTCGAGCGGATCGTGACGATCGAGTGGACGGCTTCGGGCCGCGAGACGTTCCCGACCGAGATCGTCATCGAAAGCAACGACCGCAACGGGTTGGTGCGGGACATCAGCGACGTTATCGCCGCGATGGGACTGAGCATCGTCTCGGGTGAGGTGCGGACACCCGACACCTTCACGGCGCTGCACCATTGGACGATCAAGGTAACAGACGCCCAACAGCTCGAGACCCTCCGCGCGGGCCTGGCGCGCGTTCGTGGCGTCCGACGCGTATCGCGCCGCCGCTGTGGCTAGGGCCGCGACCGTGGCACGAGGCCGCCATGCCAGCCGATGAGCGCCAGGGCGAATTCCCCCTGCCCTCGGACGACTCCCCGTGGGATGCGCCCAGCGGGCGCCCCGCGCCGCCACCCGCCGAGATCCCGATCGTCTATCCACCGGCAGATACGGACGTCGCCCGTCTGTCCGGCGCCGACACGCCCATCACGTCGGTCGCCCGGATATCCGAAAAGAGGGTCGAGCTCCTGCGCAAGCTGGGCGTCACGACTCTCGGCGAGTGCCTGGAGAACTACCCACGCGACTATCTCGACCGTACGCGCATGACGGCGATTGGGAACGCGGGTTCGGCAGGGGATGTTGAGACAGTGCA
>NYZG01000016.1 GCA_002687025.1 Candidatus Poribacteria bacterium | reverse complement strand
GCGACCCGCGCGGCCGAAGCGATCCGCCGTATACAGTCCGGCGCGGCGATGTCGGATCCGGCCGGGGGCGTCGCAAAGCTGGACGAGGCGATCCTGGTCGCCGCCACCGACGGCCTGAAGGCGGCGTACGACCGTTCGTCCGGTGGCTTCGGCGGCTCCCCGAAGTTCCCGTCCGAATCGGAGCTCGACCTGCTCCTCGCCCGCCACGAGCGCACGGGCGACGCGGAACTGCTCGACATCGTGACGCACACGCTCGCGGAGATGGAGCGCGGCGGCATCCACGACCATCTCGCCGGCGGCTTCCACCGCTATTCGACCGACGCCCGGTGGCGCGTGCCGCACTTCGAGAAGATGCTCTACAACCAGGCGCAACTCGCTTCCGTGTATCTGCGCGCGTACCGCATCACAGGCGACGCCGCGCACCGACGCGTTGCGGAGGCCATCTTCGGGTTCGTCGAGACGATCATGACATCGCCCGAAGGTGGCTTCTACTCGGCGTTGGACTCGGAGACGCACGCCGAGGAGGGCAAATCCTACCTGTGGGCGGAACGCGAGATACGCGACGTCATCGGGGACGCCGCGGACGAGTTCCTGTTGCTGTACGGTCTGGAGCGGATGCCCGAGGGCGTCGGCCGCGTGCTGTATAGACGGGCCTTGCCGTTGCGCGACGATGGCGTGGCGCCGCAGGCGCGCGTCGCCGCCGTAGCGGGTAGCCGTGCCGCGCTGTTGGCCGTCCGCGACGCGCGGGATCAGCCGCTGCTGGACACGAAGATACTCGCCGCCTGGAACGGCATGATGATCCGCGCCTACGCCGAAGCCGCACGGACGCTCGAGAACCCGCGGTATCTGGCGACCGCCTCGCGCGCCGCGGAATTCGTACACGGCGCCCTCCGAGACGACGACGGACGGCTACAGCGGACGTATCGCCTCGGCCGAGCGCGACACGCGGCATACCAGGAGGATTACGCGTTCCTGGCCGCTGGGTCGCTCGAACTGTGGCGGGCCTCCGGCGATGCAGTTCATTTGCAGCGCGCGCGAACGCTTACCGACGAAATGCTGGCGCTGTTCTGGGACGACGCGGGTGGCGGCCTGTTCTTCACGGCCGACGGCGGCGACCTGGGCCTCCGCACGAAAGACCCCTACGACTCGGCGATCCCGTCGGGGAATTCAGAGGCGACGCATCTGCTTCTCAGGCTGGCAGACGCCACCGGCGAGGACGTGTATCTCGCCAAGGCCGCCGCGCTGCTGGACGCATTCGCCGCGCCCATGGCCGGGTATTCCCGCTCGTTCACGCGGATGCTGACGGCGCTCGACACACATCTAGCGATGGCGCAGCCGGGCGATACCGCGCTCGCCGGCTCTGCGATCGCCGCGTCGGGCAGCGAGTACGTTACCGTGACAGGCTCGGGGCCGGGCGCCCCCGTGGCGAAGGGCTCTGAGTTCGATGTCGTCGTCACCGTGCGCGTGGCCGAAGGCTGGCACATCAACGCGAACCCGGCGTCCGACGAGTTCCTAGTGCCGACGAGAGTCGCCGCTTCCGCCGACGATGGGCGCGTGCGCATGGTCGACGTGATGTACCCGGCGGGGTCAACCCTGGAGTCCCTAGCATCGGACGCGCCGCTGCTTGTCTACGAGGGCGAGATAACGCTGCGCGCGCGCGTGCTCCTCACCGATGACTTTGAGGACGACGACGGAGCGATCACGCTGTCGCTGGCGTACCAGCCGTGCGACGACAGTCGGTGCCTGGCCCCCGCGTCGGTCGAATTCTCGGTTCCGGTGCGCGTGGTCTCGGATTAGCGGCCGTCGGCTAGAATCCTGCCTTCAGCCGACCCCACGCCACCGGTGCTTTCGCTTGGGCATCCACGGCCTGCGGCCCCTCCATGACGTCCGCGATTTCACCCGCATCCAGCGCGCGATCGTACAGCCGGACCTCGTCGATAATGCCGGGGAACGCATCCGTGGGTCGGCCGAAGTCGTCGGCGCCGATCCACAGGTCGAGATCGGAGCCCGCGATGGGAATGCCGGTCTCGCTCTCTCCTTCGAGGGCGCCGTCGACGTAGACGCGCAACGTGTCGCCGTCGAATGTTCCCGCGAAGTGGTACCACGTGCCGACGGCCCAGTCGGTCGTGGTCGACTCGGCGAAGTCGTTGTTGGGCTTTACGAGGAAGTCGATCGACGTCGACACGCCGAAATCGAATATCACGAAGATCGAGTTGTTCTTGACCAGCAGACGCCGACTGGTGAGGTCTCCGTCGGGGTTGAAGAAGAGCGCGAATGTGACGGCGTCGGTGAAGTTGAGCGCGTCGTCGTGCGGGACAAGCACGTACTCATCGGCTTCGTCGAACCGCAACGCCGACCCGAACGGCCCTTCGACCCACTCGGGTTTCCCGACCAACTCGCCGTCGTGGCCGTTCCCCGTGCGGTCGTTCGCGGTGTTCCCGGCGTTCTCGTCGAAATCCCAGTAGGCGACCAGCCCGTCTTCCAGCGCGACACCCGACGCGACGCCCGCGGCCAGCATCGCGGCCGCCGCGAGCGCACGGTACCTCAGGCGCATGACCTGTCCCCCTTTGTCCTCAGTGACTGGCCCGCAACATAGGCGACCTATACAGCGCCGCGCAAGTCTGCCGTGCCGTGGGCGTGTCCGCGCGCCGTCGACTACGGGAACGCCCACGCGGCAGGGCCAATCGCGCGCGGCGCGGCCCACACCCCACCAGGTGGCGATCGAACCGCCGGCGCCGTCATCGCCTTCCTGTTTCGCGACGATGCGTCTCAAATCACCGGCACGACGCTGCACGTCGATGGCGGGCGCGTGGGTATGTCGGTCGGGTAGCCGACACTCCTGGGGCGTGAAGGGCGCCGTTGCGGGGCACGGGCGAATGCCCATCAGATCCAGAACCAGACGCACATGCAGAGTACGAGGACGATCGGGGCGATGACCGACCGTGTGATGGTGTGCGCGGCAGCCAGCGCCAGCGTCGTGGTGACGGGGAAGCCCACCGATTCGACCACAACGTGATATTGGTGGCGAATCCCTTGCGACGTCGTGCTCAGGCCGCCAACGGATACAGCCGGGCGAAGGCTGATACCGGTGTCTCGGCTTTGGATTCTCCCGCCAACCAGCGAAGCATCCGGACCACGTTCATCGCCGTCGCCGTCATCAGATGCTGGAGATGCGTCTTCGACATCCCTCTGTATCGCGAGCGTCGCATCCTACAAGAACGGACACCCTGAGCGATCGTCCCCTCTACGCCCGCGCGTCGGGCGTATTCTTCTGCGAATCGCTCCGTTCTCTCGCGTTGGCGGTTCGCCTGGAGGGCTTCGTGCTGTGCTTGTGGGCGGAGGGTGATCGTCCGACGCGGTATCTTGGAGCGCGTACACTTCGTACGACTGGCGCAGACCCGACAGTCTGTCGTGGCGAACTTGATCTTGACGACTGCGTTCCCGACGCGATCCAAGGCGGGCGCCCAGCTGGCATTTGGTTTGCCGGATGGGCAGATCGCCTGCTGGCTCTCCCAGTCGACAACGAAGTCGTGCGCAGAGAATCCAGAGCCTTCCTTGGCCTGCCAGCGGTTGTCGCTACGGGTGGGTCCAATCAGTTCCACTCCGTAGGTTGCCTCGCTGGCAACGAGCAGCTTCGAGTTCACATACCCCGTGTCGGCGACGTGCTTGTCAGGGAGGAGTCCTCTCTCGGCAAGAGAAGCATGGATGCACGCCGTTACAGCATCGTCTGGGACGGTCGCTGTCGTGGTCTCCACGTTCGTGATCAGGTTTGGTCGTTCTTCCTCGTAGGTCTCCGTCAGGTGCACCTTGTATCCCGTCCAGGCTGTCGTTCGCTTGGTGGCATAGCGAGCGTCCGTGTCATACGGAGAGCCGATGTAACGAGTACTGGGAGGGATGTTGTCATTCTCACGCCACGACAGCTTCCCCTCGGTGAGCATGAAGTTCTGAACCCACACCTGGCGCAACGTCTCCACCGCGTGCAGACGCTGTAGTTCGGGCGGCGCCGACTCAGCATATACCGCGTTGAGAAGGGCCATGCCGTCGATGCCTGTCCTGTCGACCCACGCACGACGTTTGGCCTCTCCCTTTGGGAGCCGATACGCGCTGGCCCGCGGTCCGTAGCGATCGACCCAATCAGAAGTCGTGTGGGCGCGGAGCCATTCAGGGGCAGCCGTTGCGAGCGTGTTGAGCGCATGGCGCAGCGTCTCGGTGACGCCTTCGACGCGCGTCATCGCATGGACAGCGCTGAGAACATGCGTAGAGTCGCTGCGCTGACGACCACCGGCGTTCAGTAGACCGTGGCTCCGCGCGCAATCCAGAACGGTCTCGAACAGGCGTCGTTCCGCCTCATGCGTGAGCAGGCGCGTGCGGAACTCGCTCAGGACGGTGTGGTGGAAGCCGGAGTCAGTCAGCTCCATGCAGAGCAGGTATTTCCAGTCGATTCTGGTTCTTCCCGCATCGGCCGCCTGCCGGTCTGTCAGACCTTCCATGAACTGTAGAAGGGTCACCAAAGCAAGCCGGGCGGGCGACTCCGCCGGCTGACCCTGAATTGGAAACAGATCCGCAAAGTCGTGATCGTCGAAGAGCATCGCCAACTCGTCGTAGACCTGCATGACGAGATTGCCGTCAGGATAGATCGCGCGGGCAACGCGTGCCGTCTCTTCGGGAACTTGGTATGTATCGCTCGGGCGTAACGACACCGAACACCTCCTCGGCGGGCAACTGGTCAGACTCATGGTCGACCGGCAGTATACGCCGAGGGATCAAAACACTGTGTGCGAGGCGCATTCGGGGATTCGCCACCAATATCAACGTACAGGAGAACCAGTTCAAGGGGAACACCGGGGCGAGCTTGCGGCCGTCGCCGCCCGAGGCCCCGCCGCCGGCCCCGATGAACAGGACCACCTGCAGCACTGCAAACGCCGCGACACACGTCAGCCCGGCGACGGACGTCCACGTCCCGGCGCCGTCAAACGCCTCCGGGAGGTGAGNCACCCCCAACGGGGCGGGGCCCTTGTGCAGCGATGGGGGCAGGTGGTGACGCCACCAGTGTGCTTCGACCTGGTGCGCCGCGGCCAGCGGCCANGACGCCGCGAGNANCACGCCTNTCACCCACGTCGGCAGCCGCCTGAANACCGCCCGCAACGGCGGCCTGTACGTAGCCACGACATACCACAGCAACCCCGACAGCACTGCCATCCAGGTGGCAATGTGTACGAACGCGAACGTCGGTTCCAAGCTCCATCCGTCTTTGCCTCTGCCAACGCCTAACGCAATCTCGGCCGGGATGCCGATCGCGTATCGGAGCATGATCGCAACGATCAGCGCGATCTGCTGCCGTCGGCGCGGGGCGAATGTGTCGTTGGCGCCAACGGCCGGCTGTGTGGCATCAGGGGCCATCCGGTGTCCACCCGACCCAGGAGAGCGGCCTGGGATCGGCCCCCACCGGCGCCATGTGGTACCCTTTGTAGTTGCCGAAGAAGTACACATCCTCATGTGGTAGGAACATCGGGCTCCAGCCCGACGCCACCGTTCGCGGCTCGACGTTGTCGACGCCCAGCCGCAGCTCATAGATGTGTCGGTCGTCCTCGAGACCCGTCGCCACGACTCGGTCCTCTTCGAGACCTGCTTCCACGACGAGGTACTCGCCTGACGGGGAGATCGTCAGCGCCCGGGTGTTGGCCACCACGTGGATCTTGTGCCAGACGGGCATGAACGGCGCCCCCAGCGTCGCACGCCACACGGCGTCCGCATCGGCCACGTAGAGAGTTTCCGAGTCGCGCCCCCACACCAAGGGCATACCGCGGGACACTACCGGCTGTGGCTGGGTGATGAAAGCTGGGAGCTCGGCCGGCTGCGCCGGCTCCGCCCACTCGATCGCGGCTTCCTCCTGCGGCCCCACCTGGGCGCCGTCGGGCCGCATCACGCGCCACGCGGGTGGCGCCGGCCAGCCCGCGCTACCAGACCACCTACACCGCAGATACTCCCCGTCGCGAGACCACTGGACGCCATGTCCCTGTGATCGTGTGCTCAGCGTCTGTACGGGAACCGGATGTGGAAATCCGGTTCCCTCGCCGTAGATGTACACGGCCCACCAGTTGGTGAAATCGACCGCCAGGTATGCGGACGCGTCGCCCAACGCCCCTTCCACGACCTGCCCGTATTGGGGGGTCAGGCTGTATGTGACACTCGGGATGCCTCTTCGCAGCCCGGTCAGCAGTGTCAAAGTATAGCTACTGTCTCCGTCCAAGCGATACTCAGCGATGTAGACGAGCGATCCGCCATCCGGTGAAGTCTCGGTGTCCCACGCCATCCCGACGCGTTCGTCTGCGTGCGCCGCCGCCGACGCGACGCACGCCCACAGAACCCACACGGCTCGGAGGCGCATGGCTATCCCTTTCTGAGTCCAACACGCCAGGACATACCGGCGCCACGATCCGTCGGCGGAAGCGATCGCGGCGGCAGCTTGAGCCTATTCTGCCTGCGCCAGCGGCGGGCCATCGCCAGACAGGGCGGCCAACGCATCCATTTCCGCCACCGCGTGCGACCACGCGCCGAAATCGCCGTTCTGTGCTGCGTCGCGAGCGCGCCCATAGGACAGAGCCACCATCGCCGCCCGGACCGGGTCTGGTCTCGCGTCGAGTGTAGTCTCTAGCTCCATCGCGCGCCGCGTGACTGTGGGCATGAGATTCTCCAGATGGACACGTGTGTCGCGTGTGTCCTCCCCGGAGTCACTAGCCGGCCGGTCACCCAAATACGCGAGCATGTTTCTCAATGCTGCTATGGCGTCGCCGTGTCTGTTGAGCGCCGTCAGGGCGTCGCCGAGCGTTCCCCTCTGCTCGTGCAGCGCGAGGCGGTTTGCGCGCACCTGCTCCATGATGTCGTCGAGGCGCGCTCCATCGTCCGGTTCATCCATCCCGCCGCTGCCGCTCGCTAGGTCTTCGAGGACGGGGGACACCATGTCGTCGAGCGTCGACCACATGGCCTCGAAAAGCATGTCCAGGCTCTCATTGGTCAGATCTGGCGCCCGGTCGCCCGCGAGCAGACGGTTGATCGTGCCGAGCGAATCCCGGATTCCCTGCTTTGTGAATGGCGTGGACTGGAACGTGGCCAGCGGGGCGGGAAGATCGGCTACGTCAATTCCACACAGAATGGGGCACACGTGCGCCGATGCGCGGCTCTTCGAGATCGCGCCCGCCTCGAACTTCAGCCAGTCGCTGTCGAGTGATTCCCGCGTCAGGCAGAAGAGCCCGACTTGAGCCTCGTCGAGCTTCTGCGCGAGCTCGTCCGCCCAGCGTGCGCCCTTCTCGATGTCGGCGGGAGTGAAGAAGGTCTTCGTGCCTTGGATCACCGTCGGAATCCACTTGTCGAGAGCGTCCCCGATTTGGCGACTCGACTCCCCAGACCAACTGATGAAAACGTCCATGCAACTGTCCCTATGTTGGGGCAGGCCGGTACTGCCGCGCCCTCGTCATGTCGGCGAACACGGTACCCTTGGCGGGCCACCGAAGGGCGTTCCTTCCGCGGTTCGTCTTGGCCCGAAGCGCATGCACCTTGCACGAGGAGCGACATCAATACATAGCCGGCCGGCAGCTACGGACGGAGAGAACGCCCACGCATGATGTCGCGACTCGGACCCGCGCGACCTCCCGGCATGATACGACGGCCTACATGCGTGTTGGAAGCACCGCACGAACGGCCGCGCCGAATCGCGCTATCTGGCGGCCACCGGGCGCCAAGCTACTCGATACGCCGTCGCCGGGATCACGGCGGCGACCGTTTCGGACCTCGCTGCCGCGTCCCGAGTTCCGCCGACACGTTTGACATTCCCGGCCGCCGTCGGTACGTTGCCGCCACGCCCGCAATGCAGTCACCGGAACCAAGCCATGTCGACCCGTTTCACGGTATGCACCTACAACGTCTGGGCCGACTCGCGCAGGGAAGAGCGGGAAGCGCCGTTGCGCGAGTTCCTCCGCTACCACACGCCGGACATCCTGTGCTTGCAGGAGCTACGCGCATGGTCGCGCGAGCTGATCGAGGAGGCGCTGCCCACGCATGAGTGCGTGGTCGACGACTTCGAGGGGTGGACCGTTGAGGGCAACGTGTTCTGGAACCGCGAGCTGTTCGACTGCCTGGAGTACGGCGCCGAGGACATCGGCATGATAGAGCCGTTGCGTCGGCTGTTCTGGGCCCGGCTACGCACGGGCGACCGCACGGCGCTCGTCTCGACGGCGCACTACACGTGGATCGGGAACCGCGTCGAAGCCGACGGCGGCCCGAGCCCGCGCTTCGAGCAGGCGCGGCGTACCGTGGCGGAACTGGACCGACTCGCCGAACCCAACGAACCGACGCTGTTCATGGGCGACCTGAACGACTTCGCGCACCCGATCCGCATCCTGCGCGAGGGCGGCCTGTTGGACTCGTTCCCGGCGCTGGGACGCTTCACGGCGCCCACGCACCCGGCGACGCCGACCGCATCGGGCACGCCGCAGTCCATCGACTACATCATGTCACGCGGCGCGATCCGGCCGCTGACGACCGAGGTCGTCGACTTCCATCTCGGCGACATCGCGCCGTCCGATCACAAACCGGTGCTCGCAACCTACTGCCTGACCTAACCGGGCAACAGCCTGGAAGTGAGACCACGGATGGCACGTCCCAATATCCTGTATATTCACGCGCACGACACGGGTCGCTACGTGCAGCCCTACGGGCACGCGGTGGCCACGCCGAACATACAGAAGCTCGCCGAAGAGGGCGTGCTGTTCCGCAAGGCGTTCTGCGCGGCGCCCACCTGTTCCCCGAGTCGGGCCGCGCTCCTCACGGGGCAGTCGCCGCACAGCGCCGGCATGATCGGCCTCGTGAACCGAGGCTACGACCTGGGCGACCACCGTCAGCATATCGTGACGACGCTACGCGGCGCCGGCTACCACACGGTGCTCAGCGGGCTGCAGCATGTCGCGCGCGACCCGAACGACATCGGCTACGACGAGATACGCACGACGAGCGGCCGCGCGGGGGCGTCGCACGCCGTGGAGTTCCTCAACGCCGCGTCGCGCACGCCGTCGGACAAGCCGTTCTACCTGGAAGTCGGCTTCTTCGAGAACCATCGCGTGTTCCCGGAGCCGACCGTCGACGACCGCTACTGCCTACCCCCGGCCCCGCTGCCCGACACGCCGAAGACGCGCCGCGACATGGCCGCATATAAGACGATGGCGCAACATCTCGACACGAAGATGGGCGCGGTATTCGCGGCCCTGGAGCGGAACGGCCTGGCCGAGAACACGCTCGTGATCTGCACGACCGACCACGGCCTCGCGTTCCCTGGGCTCAAGTGCAATCTCACCGACCACGGCATGGGGGTCATGCTCATCATGCGTGGGCCCGGAGGCTTCACGGGCGGCAAGGTCCGCGACGCCATGCTCTCTCAGATCGACATCTTCCCCACGCTGTGCGAGTTGCTGGACATCGACCGGCCGGAGTGGCTACAGGGGAGGTCTTTCCTGGCAGTCGTCAGCGGCGTCCGGGACGAGGTGAACGAGGACGTGTTCGCCGAGGTGACCTACCACGCGGCGTACGAACCGAAGCGAGCCGTGCGAACGCAGCGGTGGAAGTACATCCGCCACTTCGACGGACGGAATCGGCCGGTTCTGTCGAACTGCGACGACGGCCCGTCGAAGGAGGACTGGCTCGACGCCGGCTGGCAAGGCCGCCACGTCGACGAGGAACGACTGTACGACCTCGCGTTCGACCCGAACGAGACGCAAAACCGAGCGGCCGACGCGGATGTCGCCGCGACGCTCGACCACATGCGCGCCCGCCTAGACCGTTGGATGCGGGCCACGGACGACCCGTTGCTCGACGGCGCGCACGTGCAGCCGCCGCCGGGCACGTCCTATAACGACCCGGACGGCCTGTCGCCCAACGAGAAGGCCACGGTCGTGGCCGGGTAGCCGCTGCAGGCCCACCCGACCGCGATTCGGGCCTAGGCGCGCCGGTTCGTTTCCTGCCCGGCTGCGGTCGATGCCTGCACGCCTGGCCCTACGCGAGCTACAGCCGGCTGACGCCCGCTCATTAGGGGATTACCCGCCCCACCCGTGGCGCGCCAACACGAGTTGAGCCGAATACTGCGGCTGCGGGGGTGATCTGTAAGGGATTCCCCTACACTCGGCGGCCAGAATCGACTATACTCCTGATGGACAGACCGCTATCCACCGAATACGCTCTTATACGGTAGGGTGGTTAGGGAACATACGGAGGACCCGCGCGATGCCGATTCAGGTGCTCATCGTCGACGACCATGCGGTACTGCGCGCCGGACTGCGGATGTTGCTCGACGCGGAACCGGACATCGAAGTCAGCGGCGAGGCGCAGAACGGAGCGACGGCCATCCAGATGGTCGAGGACAGCCCGCCCGATGTCGTCGTGCTCGACATCTCGATGCCCGGGCTCAGCGGCTCCGACGCCATCGGGCTGATCCTGAAGTCGTGCCCGAGCACGAAGGTGCTCATCCTCACGATGCACAGCGACGTCATCTACGTGCGGCAGATGTTCCAGCGTGGGGCAAAGGGATACGTCCTTAAGAGCGCGGCGGATACCGAGCTCATCACGGCGATCCGCAAGGTGCACGCCGGCAGCGTGTACATCGAGTCGTTGCTGGCGGGGGAGTTCGTCACGGATCTCCTGGCGATGCCCAGCTCGGGGAAGGGCGGGGCTCCCAAAGCGCTCAGCGACCGCGAGCTCGAAGTGCTGGAGCACATAGCGTACGGATACTCGAACCGCGAGACCGCCGAGAAGCTGCACATCTCCGTGAAGACAGTCGAGACGCATCGGCGCCGGATCATGGAGAAGCTGGAGTTCGCGACGCGCGCGGAGCTCGTCCGCTACGCGATCCAGAACGGCATCCTCACGCGGTCGTGATGGACGTCTCCGCGGGCTTCGACGCTCCTGGCTCCTTGACTATCGCCTGTCGGCCTACCTACAATCAGGCCGGACGCTGGCCTCTGCGTACGCGGTCTCACGGCAAGGAGATGAGACATGAGCCGCAACCCCTTCGCGGATCTGCTAGACGACCTGGTATCGTACCTTCCCGCGGACATGGTCCGGCATATGGCGTCGGCGG
>NYZG01000015.1 GCA_002687025.1 Candidatus Poribacteria bacterium | reverse complement strand
GGCGACGAGTTCATGATCCAGATCATGCCCCCCCAAGGAGCGATCATCACCCTGGGCCGGACCGTCCCGGCCACCGTGGCCGTGGTCATGGACCTGGGCTAGCCTAGTCTAGTCTAGCTATCCTCCTTGCGGCGAGCCCCGGTCTGTCGCTTCATCCTCCGAGCATCCTCCGAGCGACCCTCGGGGCTCCGCCGCCGCCGGACATACTATAGGCACGGTGGTTACGCGCCGCCATGCGCGTCCATCGGTCACGCAGGACAGGTCTTACGGAAGAACGGACGAAACCGCATATGCCACAGAAGAACGCCCTCCTGGTATCCCCCGAGTTCCCGACGTCCTACTGGGGTTACCAACACGCACTCGAATTCGTCGACAAGAAATCCGTGATGCCCCCGTTGGGGCTCCTGACCGTCGCTGGCATGTTCCCCGAGGAGGGGTTCAACCTACGCCTGGTGGACATGAACGTCGACCCGCTGACGGACGCCGATATCGAGTGGGCCGACGCGGTGTTCACCTCGACCATGATCGTGCAGCAGCAGTCCCTGATCGACGTGGCCGCTCGGTGCAAGGAGGCCGGCACGCCGGTCGTCGCGGGTGGGCCGCATCCGACATCCTTCAGCGACGAACTGGAGCACGTCGACCACCTGGTGCTGGGCGAGGTGGAGAACTCCTTCGCTGACTTCCTCAGCGATTGGCAGCAGGGCACGGCGCAACGCATATACGACGCTCCGCCCAAGCCGAACGTGAGCGACGCCCCGGTGCCGCGATACGATCTCCTGAACATGGAAGCCTACGACTCGATGGCTTCCCAGTTCTCGCGCGGCTGCCCCTTCGACTGCGAGTTCTGCGACATCACGAAGCTCTTCGGCCGCGTGCCGCGCACGAAGGACAGCGTGCAGATGCTCGCGGAATTCGACACGCTGTACGAGCTCGGCTGGCGCGGCGGCCTGTTCCTCGTTGACGACAACTTCATCGGCAACAAGCGCGACGCCTTGCGACTGCTCACGGCGGTCGCGGAGTGGCAGGAGGAACGGGACTACCCGTTCAAGCTCTACACCGAAGCCAGCGTGAACCTCGCCGCCATGGACGAGTTGATGGACGCGATGGTGGCNGCCGGGCTCCACATGGTNTTCCTCGGCATTGAGACACCCACGGCCGCCGCGCTCGCGAAGTCGAAGAAGGGCCAGAACGTCAAGGAAGGCGAAGGCTCTTTCCTCCTGGACGCGGTCAGGGCGATACAGCACAAGGGCATCGAAGTNGCCGGTGGCTTCATCGTGGGCCTCGACGGCGAGGACGAGACCGTGTTCGACGCGCAGATCGACTTCATCCAGGAAGCCGGGATACAGCGCGCGATGGTCGGTCTGCTCACCGCGCTTCGCGGCACGGACCTGCACAAGCGGCTCGACGAGGAAGGGCGGCTGCTGCACCACTCCTCGGGCAACAACGTCGAGATCGCGCTGAATTTCGTGCCGGAGATGGACCCGGAGACGCTCATCGCNGGNTACAAGCGCGTTCTTACCACGCTCTACGACGGGTCGCTCAAGAACTACTTCACCCGCACGCTGAAGATGTACGAGCATCTGAATCCAGACACCCCCGCTGTCCGCGCACGCAACGGTCGCATCACCANGAGCGACGTGNGAGCGGTTGCGCGGTCCATCCGCCGTCAGGTCTTCTCGCGGCAGGGGCCGGCATACGTGAAGTTCCTCGCCACGGTGATCGCGAAGCACCCCAAGATGTTCCCGGCCGCGGTGACCTCAGCCATCATCGGGTACCACTTCGAGAAGGTGACCGCGCTCAGCGTGACGAAGCACGAATTCAAGGCGTACCTCGAGCGCGAACTCCGGCAGTTGCAGGAGCTCATCGCCCGGGTCGCCGAGAACCAGTCCGAGCATCTGGCCGAGGCAAAGGCCCACGCTGTGGAGGCCCTGGCGCGCGCGCAGAAGCGCTACGCGCGCATCCAGCTCAGCACGCGTCGGGACCTGCGCTCCATGCTCGACGGCTTCCACAGCGCTGTGCACGCGCATCTGGAGCAGTTGGAGTTGGCGCCAGCCGGGGCGTAGGCAGTCAGCATTCATCGGTACGAAACGGGGCTCGGCCGACGCCGGGCCCCGTTTCGCGTACGCCTGCGGCCCGGCGCCAAGAACGCCGACGCCACCGTGTGCTATGCTCCCCGCCGCAAAGACTCCGCGATGCGACCGCATCCCGTGANTGAGGAGCATCGGCATGGCACGCATTGGCGTCGTCGGCGTGGGAGGAATGGGTCGGGGCCACTGCAATACGCTGCCCAAGGTGACAGGCTGCGAATTCGTTGGGGTCGCCGACGTGCGACTCGAGGCGGCGGAGGAGGTCGCTCAGCAGCACGGGGCAGCGGCCTTCGACGACTATCGGCGGCTGTTCGAGCAGGTCGATGGCGTCGTCGTTGCGACGCCTCCCTCCACGCATCGCGAAGTGACCGTCGCGGCCGCGGAGATGGGCGTGCACGTCTTCTGCGAGAAGCCGTTGTCGCTGAACATGGCCGACTCCGACGCCATGATCCAAGCCACCGACGCGGCTGGCGTCCACCTGATGGTGGGCATGGTGCTTCGCTTCTACCCGGTCCACACGCTGGCCCGCCGCCTCGTGGATGACGGCGAAATCGGCCGCGTTGTGTACGTCGAGGGCGACTACACGAGCGACTACCGCGGGCCCCGCAAGCGACCCGAGACGTGGTACGGCTCCGTCGGGGGCTACCTCGAAAACGGCATTCACAAGGTGGACCTCGTGAACTGGTTCGGGGGGACGGCACAGACCGTCACGGCCGAGGTCGGCAGCTTCTCCGGCCACGACGACTGGGAAGACTACGCGCTCACGCTGCTCCGATACGGCGCCGACACGACGGGCATACTCCGGTGGGGGCCGTTCATGGGGGCGCGCGGCACGAACGAGACGATCATCGACGGCTCGGAAGGTTCCCTGCGGCTCTCGATTCGGGAAGATGTCGCCTACCTGAAGAAGATCGGTGAGTCCGACTGGACCGAGATCGTACCGGACCGGTCGAAAGCGCACGGCGTCGCCGGGGAGCTCACGCACTTCGTCGAGTGCATCGAGAGCGGCGAGACACCCTTGGTCGATGGACGCGCCGGGCGTCACGCCGTCGAAGTGGTGCTGGCCAGCTACCGTTCGGCGAAGACGCACGCCAAAATCGACCTGCCCATAGCCGACTGACAGCCACAGGCCGACGCCACGCCTAGCGACGTGGAAGGAACCCCATGAACGGCGCGCAGTGGTTGGTGGAGTCACTCCGGCGACGCGGAGTCGAGCGCGTGTTCGCCCTGTGCGGGAACGGTCTGAAGCCGTTCCTGGACGCGTGCGTCGACCTGGAAATGCCCATCGTCGATGTCCGCAACGAGCAGTCGGCGGCGTACATGGCCGATGTGTGGGCGCGCATGACGGGCCGACTCGGGGTGGTCGCCGTCAGCGCCGGGCCGGGCCACACCAACGCGATCACGGGCGTTGCTAACGCGTACTGGGACGGGGCTCCGGTCCTTCTCATTAGCGGGAGCGCGGACGGTTCTTCGCGCGGCCTCGGGCAGTTTCAGGAGTTGGACCAGGTGAGCATGGTCGCGCCCGTGTGCAAGTACGCCACTCGTGTCGACCGAGTCGAGCGGCTGGAGCACGAGGCCGACCAGGCGATAGCAGCGACCATCTCGGGTAGGCCGGGCCCGGCGCATCTGACCATACCAGCCGACGTCCTCTCGGCGCCGATGCCGACCCGACCCGTGGATTCTCTGCGCGGCGCCGGCCCGCCGCCCGCGCGGGTGGATCAGACGGCGCCGGCGGATGCGGCGCTCGTGCGGGACGCCGTCGAAGCGCTCGCCCACGCCGACCGGCCACTGATGATCGTCGGGAACGGCGCGGCGTACGCCAACGCAGGCGATGTGCTGCGCGCGTTCGCGGCCCGAACCCATGTGCCGCTCCTGTCTAACATGTGGTCGCGGGGGTGCGTGGAGACGCACTGGGACGAATACGTCGGGACGACGTTCGGCGGAGGTACGAACGGCGCGTACGCGGCGCTCGCGGCGGCGGATGTGTTGCTGGTCATCGGCGCGACGCTGGACTTCCGCACGGGGTACGCTCGCCCGCCGGCCGTCGCGGATTCGGCGAGGATAGTGCGCATCGACGCGGACGCGGGGGAGCTGTCGAAGCCGGTCGAACCTGACATCGGGATCGTCGCGGACGCGCGGTCGGCGCTCGCGCAGATGCTCGCGGAGGCGGATGGCCATACATGGTCGCATGAAGCGTGGCTCGCGGAGGTCCGCGGAATGCGGACGCGGCTGCTCGACAGGTGGGAGCCGCGGGGTGTTCGCGATAGCCTTCCCCTCACATCACTGCAGCTCTGTAGGGCGTTGGGGCCGTTCCTCGACGAGGACGTGACGTTCCTCGTCGACGGTGGGAACATCGGGCGATGGGCGAACATGCTTCTGTGGAATCGCCATCCCGGTCACTGGGTCACGTGTGGCGCGAGCGGCGTCATAGGGTGGGGGCTGGCGGGCGCCGTCGCCGCGAAGATGGCTCGCCCGGATCACCCCGTGTTGTTGCTGAGTGGCGACGGGTCCGCGGGATTCACGCTTGCAGAGATCGAGACTGCTATACGGTTCGGCACGCCGTATGTGGCGGTCGTCGCCCACGACGGCGCGTGGGGTATCGAAGCCGATTCACGGCCACCCGATCGCCGCGCGGGGACCGTCCTCGGCGAACTGCGGTTCGACCGGGTAGCGCAGGCGCTTGGCGGCGAGGGCGTCTACATCGAGAGCGCGGAGGAACTCGCGCCGGCGATCCGACGGGGCCTGGCCGCCGACACCGTGACGTTCATCCACGTGCCCACGGAAATGGGCGGCATCGGGTATATCGACCGGCAATACGACGCCGCGGGAGCGTAGTGGCTGCGTCCCTGACGCGTCATCCATGGCTCCGGCGCCCGGCAGTCCACGGCTAGACGGGGCCGTGTCCCACACCGCCGTGTCGCACATCCGCGCGACGGTACGGCGCGAATTGCGACGGCAGGGAACCCGACAGAGGGCCCGGGCCCGGCGACCACCATTCCAGGCATCCCGCCTGCTGAACCGCCCTAGACAGAGCGATCTGTGCGCCTTCCCGCCGGCCTCCCGCCACCATCGCGAAGTTGGCACGCTTGCTGCGACACCGCGACGTGAAAGCCGCACAAGACGTGTCCGGGCGAGCGGCACGCCGGTGTAGGGTCCACGGAATTCCGTTTGGGGTAGGAGGCGCGCACGATGCTGGTACAGGCCGCGGAGCTGCTCGCAATGCTCAGACGGGACCGGGAGAGGGCGCGCCAGGCGAGTCGGCGCAGAGCATCTCAGGCCGAACGCGCCGCGAATCCGCCAGACGAGACAGCGCGCGCCGGACTGGACGGCAATGCCGCCGCCGCGGCGAGTGACAGCGGGCGCGGGTCTTCGACCAGGTGATTCCAGGCTGCCCCAGGTGCGCGGCTTTCGCGGCGTCAAGGCACACCCACGCAGTAAGAGAGGCATCCCAGTGGCTTTACGGGTTCTGGTCGTAGACGATGAACCGGACATACGCACGGTCCTCAGAGCGACGTTGGAGAGGCACGGATGCGCCGTGGCCGAGGCCGAGAACGGCAGGAAGGTCGTCGCCTCAGCGCGCAGGCACAAGGCGGATATCGTACTGCTCGACATCATGATGCCCGGCGTCGACGGGCACGAGGCGCTGGCGGCGCTGCAGGCGAACAAGCGGACGCGGGACATACCCATCGCCATGCTTACCGCGATGTCCGACATGGCCTCCATCGAACGGGCCATCGATGCTGGCGCGACGGGCTATCTGACGAAGCCGTTCAGCATCGACATGCTGTACCCCCAGATGGAGGCCATCATCGATAAGGCGAGGGAGGACTCCCGCCACAAGGTCGTCGACTACCCGGTCGTCGTGTAGTCGGTGATCGTCCCAGATCTCCTGCGCGTGGGACGGCCGCAGGCCGCATAGGGAGTGAGTGACTGTGCGAGGTCCTGTGTGTCGGATCGCCCGTTACGTCGGCACGTGGTGTCTATGGCTGAGCGCGACGGCGGGCCTTCAAGCCGCCGAAGCCGATGCGAGCCCGGCCCCGCCTGCCGCCCCTAGACAGAGTTCCTCGGCCTCGACCCTGACGTACTATCTGGACGCCCGCGAGTACAGCACGATCAGCCTGGCGGCGAGCAGGCGCGCCCTGCCGCTCGGTCTTGACGTCTGGGGATTCGTGGATCTCCACGGTGATCAGGATGCGTCCGGCCAGTGGCTCGATTCTACCCGATACTTCATGGAATACCGGCTTCGACGACCTCTGTCGCCGCA
>NYZG01000014.1 GCA_002687025.1 Candidatus Poribacteria bacterium | reverse complement strand
CACGAGGGCCAATCGGACGTCTGGAAGCGGGCTCTGCCTCAGGTGGAGTTGGATGCGCTTATGGGTCAATACAAGTGGTGGCTCGAGGATGCCGGTTACGAAGTGTAGGCTACCGCGCCCAAGCTGCGAGCTGCGACGTGTGCGCGTCTGTCCCAGGGCGTTGCGACCATCGAGCGCGAACGTGCACATTCCCTTCATCCCACCAGTTGAAGGCTGGCTAGCGTTGGGATCACCCCGTTTCCGATAACGAGGATCATGCGGCCTCAACGCGGTCCGAGCATAGCAGCTCCCGGAAAGCGCGGATGGCGATGCGCGCGGGCGAGGGCGGGCGCCTCATTATCGACGGGGTGGAGGCGGGCGCCGTGTGCGACGCCGCCGAGGATGCGCGCTCAGAGAACCTTGTAGTAGGCGATCCAGTTCCTGATGAAGCCGATGTACTCGTCGAAGTAGCCGTCATTGAGCCCGCCAACACCGTGCCTGGGCGCCAATGCAGCGTGCACGCCCATCTCCGATATGAGGACGATCGGCACGAAGACCTTCACGGCCTCGCGTTCGGCGTCGGTCAGCGGACGGACGTCGTCGTACCCCTGGATCGCCAGGTTCAGCCGACGCGTCCGGTTGGCGTTCGCCTTGCGGTTCCACCCGCTGTCGCCCTGGATTCCACCAAGTATGGCCAGGTCGAGCGCCCGCCAACTGTACCCAAAGCAGTCGAAATCGAAGAGCGTGGCGGCGCCGTCGTCCCGGTAGTGCAGATTCCCTATGTGCGGATCGCCGTGACATATCCCGTATTCCGGCGGCTCCTTCGAGAGTAACTCATCGGCCCGCGCCCTGAGGCTCCGCGCGATGTCCGCCAGATAGTCCAGGTCCTTACGACGGTGCGCCAGGAACGGCTCTAGCGAACGCAGCGGCGAGTCGAGCAGGAATTCGTGGTCGAGGTGAAAGCGCTTGGACATCGTCGGGATGAGATCGGCGCACACGTGGACCTGGGCGATCAACCGACCATATCCGTGACTGCGGCCATCGTTTTCCTCGCGAGGCCCTCCTTCCGCTGCGGAGAACAGAACGGCATGTCGAACGCCCTCGTAGGCGTTCAAAGGCACGATGTAATCGCCGTCCCGCGTCGCGATTGGGTAGGAAACCGGCAGCTCATGCCGATGGAGGTGGTTGAGCAGTTCCACCTCCGCCCCGATGTCGTGGCGCTCTCGCCAGCCGTGCGCATAGACGCGGAGGTAGCACGTCGACGCGCCGGAGCGCACCCGATACGTGTCGTTGAGCCCGGCTCCCATGAACTCGCAGGTGAGCGTCTCGTCAAGGTGGTACCGCGACAGCACCTGCGCCACGAGAGCGTCGCAGGTCAGTACGGACCATACGGCGGGAAACTGTTGGGAACCCATGGGCGGTGGTCCCGGCGTGTGGGCGCGGCCTGCGAACCGACGAGCCGGACGAATGCCGCCAAGCCCCGGCGTACGCCCAAGCCCGCGGGTGAAGGATTCAGCGCTGCACACGGGCCTGACCGCGCCCCGATCGCCATCGTCGGGTCGAAGTTCGGCCTCGCGGATGGGCTCGACGCCCGCTAGCGCGCCCGCTCGCCACGCGGCAGGACATTCGCCGCGGACTCCTTGATCGACGCCCAGCGGATGGACGCCTTCCCTGCCACGCGCACGTCGAGGGCGGTCAGACCCGTGTCGTATTCGGACACGACATTCAGCACGCTATTTGCCCCGCCGCCGCCAATGGCGTAAACGCGGGAGCCGATCGCAGCCGCGGCGAGGCCGTGGCGCGCGTCGGGCATCGCTGCCCTCTCGGTCCACGTATCGGTGAGAGGGTCGTACTCTGTCACCGCATCCGACCCGATCGGCAGTACGCCTTCGCGGCCTCCGAGCGCGAAGATCCTGCCACCCACCGAGACCGCGGTCAGGAACCAACGCGGAGTGGGTAGCGGCGCGCGTTCGCTCCAGACATCGGTGAGGGGATCGTATTCGAACAGCGTCGCCACGATGCGGGGTGGGTCGTTATCCTCCATCACCCCTCCGCCTACTACGTAGATCCTTCCGCGCGCCACGCATATTCCGAAACCCGCCCTCGGCTCGGGCATGTCCGCGACGCGGCTCCATTTGCCCGTCGCCGGGCTATACTGCTCGACACTGGCGAAGGTGAACCTGTTGTGCTTTCCGCCCACGGCATAGATCCTGCCGAAGGCGACCGCGGCGCCAAGCCATCCGCGCGCCATAGGCAGCGGCGCCAGCTCTTGCCAGCGGTCAAGCCTGGGATCGTAGACCTCGGCCTGCGCGGACCAGGCCTGCGCGTCGTATCCGCCGATGGCGTATATCTGCCCGCCCGAGGCGCACACTCCGAGGCCGGCTCGCGGCGTGGGCAACGGGGCCCGCGCCGTCCATGTGCCACGCTCCGGGCTGTATTCCTCAACCGACGCCAGCGGCCGCACCAATTGCGCTCCGCCGATGACGTAGGCTCGGCCATCGACGACGGCGGCCCCAGGGCCTGCTCGCGCGAAGGAAAGGGAGTCGGCCGCTTGCCAACCCCCACGCTGTGCGAAGCCGGCGGCCGGGGTCAGCAGGCAGCAGATAGCGATACAGACTGTCCATCGTCGCATGTTGGTTCCTCTCCCGCGTGTCGCATCGTGTAGATGATCAGATCGACCTGCGGATGTGGCGCCATTCATCGTGACTTCAGAGCCGCCACATCGCCGGCCGCTTTCGTCGGGGCGACATCGGGGCGTCCTGAGCTCCGGCCCCGCCCTGCCGTCGACCCGGTCACCGCCGCCGTCTCTCCCGCCACGATCAGCCTGAGACCATTCAACGGCGAGCTCCATTTCTCGACGCCCATTGAGCGCGTCCGTGAAGTGGCGCCGTACTTCACGAACGGCCGCCTGGTAGAGCTGAAGGGCATGGGTCGGTGATGTCGACGGACTGCAGCCGGAGGCATTCCGCCACATGGTGGACACCTTCTACCTGACCGGGGAAGTGGGGGACTCGAGATTCGTCCCACAGCCGGTGAACCTGCGGCCGTCAACGACATTCGCTGAGATGGCGCGCCATATGATGGGACAGTCGAACTGGGTAGCTACCGCATGCCGGCGCGCGCGCCCACACCCTTGAGCCACGCCCAAGTGAACGGGCTCTTCCCGCCGGCGGACACGGATCGCGTCAGGTCCGAGCTGCCGAACCAGCTAGGGTAGCTGTCGTGTCCCGGGTGATCGGTCAGACGTCGGACATCGCTGCCGTCGGGCGCCATCGTGAACAGGTTCTGCGTGTCCGCGACATACGCCGACAGTACGATACGCGCGCCGTCAGGAGTCCAGGCAGGCGCGCCCGCTTCTGTGAGGTCCTCTGTCACGTTCTCTAGGCTCCCGCCATCACTGCCAACGGTGAAGACATCCCATTGCCCGGCCTTGTAGGCTTCGAAGGCGATCTGCGACCCGTCCGGCGACCATGCCGGACTCTCCACACGGCTGTCGAAGCCCTTGATACCCAGCGACGCCCGGTTCGCTCCGTCCGCGCCGATCGTCATCAGGTCGGATGTAACTTGGTCAGGGTCGGGGAGGACGACGAAGGCGCCGTCGGGCGACCAGTCCCCGGCCGCGCCGCTCTCGGTAAGCCGCCGTTCTCCCATGGCGTTGACATCCAGAATCCACAGCTCTCCGCGACCGCCGCCGCCGCGGAAGAACAGGATCTGTGATCCGTCCGGCGACCACTTGGGACGCCAATCGATGGCGGGGTTCTCGGTGAGCCTCCGTTGGTCCGAGCCGTCGGCATTCATCACGTAGATCTCGGCATTGCTGTCACGCGTCGAGGAGAACACGACCCGCGCGCCATCCGGCGACACGTCGGGCATCTCGTCGTATGCCCAGTTGAGGTTAGTGAGATTCCTCAGGTCGGTACCGTTGGCGTACATGGAGTAGATCTCGTAGCTCTCCCCACGATTGCCACGGAAGACAACGCGACCGGCAGGCGTCTGGGCGCCGGCGGCTCCCACTACGAATAGCGCAACGCAGATCAAGGCCGCCGCGCGAGCGGTGATTGCTATCGCTGATCGTCTCATGCGGCTCCCTCCAAGCAGCGCGAGTGGCCGAGTACTCGCAATACAGGCGTGAAGATACATCGTCTGCGACGTAGGCGCACCCGGCAGAGCGGATTCCACCGTCCCACCATTCCGTCACACACGTCGCGTGCCACGTTCGTGCCACCACCGGCCGATGTGTTATCTTTCGACATGACCCAGGCGTCCCGACGAATCCGACGAAGGCGCGAGAACATGATGACGAGAAGGCGATTCCTCGGCGCTTCGGCTGTCGCCGGAATGAGCGCGCTGCTGCCCCGCCGTGGCGCTCCCGTGGAGGCGGCGCCGGAGGCCCGCGTGTCTCTCGTGAGGTCGAGCGATCGGGCAGAGGCGATATCGGCGGCGATCGATCTCCTGGACCTCGACCCGGTCAACGGCAAGCGGGTCGTCCTGAAGCCCAACTTCAACAGCTCCGACCCGTTCCCAGGCTCGACGCATCCGACGACGCTGCGGTCCCTGATTGAGAAACTGGGCGAGATGGGCGCCCGGTCGATCGTGGTGGCCGATCGCAGCGGGATGGGCGACACGCGACGGGTCATGGAACAGAAGGGCGTGTTCGATCTCGGCGCCGAGATGGGATTCGACACGCTCGCGATCGACGAACTGGCCGGAGAGGCGTGGACCCATTTCGAGATGCCCGACAGCCACTGGCAACGGGGCGCGCACTTCCCGAAGCTGTTCGCCGAGGCCGAGAGCATCGTGCAGACGTGCTGTCTGAAGACGCATCGGTTCGGTGGTCACTTCACGATGTCGCTGAAGAACTCTGTGGGGATGGCGGCGAAGTTCTCGCCCGTCGACAACTACAACTACATGGGCGAGCTCCACTCCTCGGGCGATCAGCGGCTGATGATCGCCGAGCTCAACACGCTCTACCGACCGGATCTGGTGCTGCTCGACGGGATGAAGGCGTTCGTGGATGGCGGGCCGGACACGGGGAGGACCGTCTCGCCCGGCGTCGTGATCGCGGGCGCGGACCGCGTTGCGGTCGATGCCGTCGGCGTCGCGGTGTTGCGACTCCTGGGGACGACGTTCGCCGTNTCNTCCGGGAAGGTGTTCGGGCAGGAACAGATCCGACGCGCNGCGGAACTGGGCATCGGCGTCGCTTCCCCGGAGCAGATCACCGTGGTTGTTCCAGACCACGAGAGCGCCACCTTCGCGCGGCGCCTAGCTCCGATCCTTGGCATGGCGGTGCAAACGCGGGATGTGGAATCGGCCAGCAAACTCCCGACGACGTGGGCCGACATCAAGACGAGCTAGCGGAGCGTTCCGCAAGTGCATCCCGAACCGGCAGGTNGTCCTCGAGTCGCCGCCGGTTTCCTGAGCGTCGTGTGGCGCCAAAGCGCACTGAGATGAGACCGGTGGACGTCTGCCCCTGGACCGTTCGTACACAGAGGCAGATGGAGATCGAATCCGCGGCGATGCGGCCGATTTCCGCACTCACCGAATGCGGAACGCATCGGTACACCACGCACGGACAGGAGCGGCCTGATGGCCCTCGATGACCGGAGCATCAGCTCACGCGACATCCACGAGATTCAGGTCAGCAACCGGTACCGAATCCCGGTCTCTTCTGGAATCAACCTGGGCGCGACGATTTCGCGACCGACGGCCGAGGGGGTGTCCCCGGCTCTGGTACTGTACGACCCTTGGCGGAACGGCATCGATGGGTCGGCCAACGCGATCGCACGCTNCTNCGCAAGCCGTGGCTACGCGTACGTCAATCTGAACGTGCGCGGCACCGGCAATTCGGAGGGATTCAGCACCGACGAATACACTATCGAGGAAACCCAGGATGGATNCGACGCGATCGAGTGGTTGGCGCGCCAGCAGTGGTGCTCAGGCAAGGTCGGCATGTTCGGGGCGTCGTACAGTGCCTTCACCACGCTGCAAGTGGCTGCGTTGGCACCCCCTGCGTTGAGGGCCATCGCTCCCGCGTACTTCACTGATCGCCGCTATACGGACGACTGCCACTATAAGGGCGGATGCCTGCGCGGCTACTACGATACGCTCGAATACGGCGTGTCGATGGTCGCGGAGAATGCGTTGCCTCCGTCCAGGGACGCGGTCGGCGCGCGCTGGAGCGAGCTATGGAGACAACGGCTCGAACATGGCGAGCCGTACCTGCTGAAGTGGATCGGCCGACAGGTCGAAGACGAGTACTGGGCAGTTGGCTCGGTTGCGGGCCGTTGCGACCGAATCCAGGCGGCGGCAATGCTCATAGGCGGCTGGAACGACGGGTATCCGAACCCACCATTGCGTGTGTACCGCGCGTTGCGTGGGCCGAAGAAGCTCCTGATGGGCCCTTGGTCGCACACGTCTCCTGATCGCTCGCGTTGCGGACCCCGNATAGACATCCATTTCGAGTTGCTACGCTGGTGGGACTACTGGCTGAAGGGCATGGAGAACGGNGTGATGGACGAGCCGTCCGTCCAGGTATACGAGCAGGAGCAGGAAGACCCGGTTGCGTGCCGCACACAGATCGCGGGAGCGTGGCGCGCGGCGGACGAGACGCCGGAAGGCGATCCGCTTCGGTTCTACTTGCATGGCGATGCGCTGGCCGAGACCCCGGCCCGGGAGAGCGGGGAGGCCGTCGTTCGGTATCTGCCCGCCGCATGTCGCAACGGCGGGCTCTGGGGCGCCGGCTTCGCGTTGGCGGGAGAACAGAGCGAGGATTCCGCGTGCGCGCTCAACTTCACATCGGAGCCGCTGACGCGCGATCTCTCGATCTTCGGCAATTCGACGTTTCGGCTTCACGTCAGCGCCAACGTGGCGGTGATGCCCGTCGCCGTACGCCTGATTGAGGTGGCGCGGGACGGAACGAGCGTGCTCGTCACAAAGGGCATCATCAACGCGACGCGACGCCACGGGATGAACTGCCCACGGCCCCTGACGCCCGGCGAGATCACGGAGGTAGCGTTCCACCTGGAGGCTACTGCATGGCGCTTCCGTCGTGGTTCGCGGATTCGCGTGAGCGTCAACGGCTCGGACTTCCCAAACGTCTGGCCGACTCCGCAAGCCGGCTCCCTATCGCTGCACTGGGGTCCGGACGACTGCTCGCACATCTCGCTCCCCGTCTGGGACGGCGGTCGCGATCTCCCGTTCGCATTCACTCCCTCTCCGCACGAAATGGCCGACACCGGCGCCGCTCCGTGGCAGGTAGTCCACGACGTGCGCGAGGACCAGTATCGGCTTGTGCTGAACGGCGGCGAAGGGGAGATGTGCGTTTCCGATCGAAGTCCGGCGGTCGCGTCGGCGCGGTCGGTGGCGCGTGTGAGCGCCGATCAACCCGGCGCGAAGATCGAATCCGTCGCTACGGGAGCCCTGTCGAGCGACGACCAGACCTTCACGGTGGATCTCACGCTCGAGGTTGCCCTGAACGGCGACCCGTTCTTTCAACGGCAGTGGACGCGCACGACCGAGCGAAAGCTGCTGTGAGGGCCATGGACGCCAACCAACGCGGCCTTGTATCGGCTACGTCCGCCATGACGCCGATGATGACATGTCGCGCGTCAAGGGTAACGGGCCATGCCGATGATCCGCGGCCCTAGCGAGATATCGGCCAGTTGGGGGAGTCGACCCGGCAGGATTCCAGGAACTCCTGCATAGACGCGATGACCTCGGGATGCTGCGCCGCGATATCCGATGACTCCGAGATGTCCTCGGACAGGTCNTAGAGNTCCANCGGCTCATCGAACACGCGGTCGGTGGATGGACGTACTGCCTTCCAGTCGCCGTGTCGTACCGCCTGCTGGAAGCCGCGGCCGTAGAACTCCCAGTACAGGAAGCGCTCCGTCAGGTCCTGCGGCTCGCCCAGTAAGGTGGGCGAGATGCTGACGCCATCCACATCCTCGGGCGCCTGTTCGCCGGTGATGTCCACGACCGTGGGCAGAAAGTCCGCGTAGTACCAGACCTGATCGCTCACCATGCCTGACGGTATGCGTCCCGGCCACGAGCATATCATCGGCGTGCGTATGCCGCCCTCGTACACGATCCCCTTCTGTCCGCGCAGAGCGCCACAGCTGTCGAACACGCCTTCCCAACGACGCGCGGCGCCGTGATCGGACCCGAAAAACAGGAGCGTGTCGTCGCGGATGTCCAGTTCGTCCAATAGCGCGACGATCTCACCGACCTGACGGTCGATCCGACTGACCATGGCGGCGTACACCTTCTCGTCGTCGGACCAGGGCATGTCATCGTACGGCTCTACGCTCGGTATCTCGTACCGCCCGTGGGGCAGCGTCCAGGGGATGTGGAGATAGAAGGGGCCGGCGCGATGTCTGCGGATGAAGTCCATGGCAAAGTCGACGACCATATCGTGCGAGTATTCGCGCTGTCGGTCGTCGCGGTTGCCCTCCAGAACCACCTTGGTCTCGTTGTGCCAGAGGTACGGCGGGTAGTAGGTATGTGCGTTGCGCTGGTTGAGATAGCCGAACCACTCGTCGAACCCCTTGCGGTTTGGGATGCCGGTCGTGCCCGGCTCGCCCAAGCCCCACTTCCCGGTCATGCCGGTCGCATAGCCCGCCTGCTGGAGTAGTTCGGCGACGGTGACGTCCTCCCGGCTCCAGGGGCACTCGCTTCTGTTCGCCGACTCCGCCGACACGCCCGAAGTTGTCCCGCACACGGCAGTGACCCGTGTGCTTGCCGGTCATCAGGACGCATCGTGACGGCGCGCAGATCGGCGAGCCGGTGTAACACTGCGTGAAACGCGCGCCGGTTGCCGCGAGGCGGTCCAGGTTAGGCGTCGGGATGACGTTCCCGCCGTAGCAACCCAGGTCGTTGTAGCCGAGGTCGTCGCAGAGGATGAAGATGATGTTGGGCGCTGACGTCGCCGTCATACTTGCCTCCGGCTTCGGTGAGACCCCAGGCGAGCATCGTCGCGGATGGCGGGTCGACGACACCGACTGTACACCACTGGGGCGTGTAGATCATTTCCATGCGCGCCACGCCGTCGGCGGGCCGGCACGAGAGAATGACTGGCCTGCGGAATCCAGACGATGTGGGTTGCATCCAGCCACGGGCAGGGCTGTTCCCTTCATAGAGGGGTCGATGGCAAGAGGGAGTGGCATGAGGGACTGCGGCTGGCTCGGAGCGGCTAGCCGACATCGTGGGAGGAGTTACCCTCAAGGGCGATCTGATGGACGGCGGCGCGTTGTCGGGCGTTCATGCGTATCCACGGTCTCACGACGCGTATTGCCGCGATGGCGTCGTCAGGCGCGACCCCCGTCGACACAAGGTAAGCCGCGGCGAGCGTCGGCGCTCGTCCCACGCCCGCATGACAGTGAATGTACACCTTCCTGCCGTTGGCTACCTGCCCCCGGATGAAGCGCACTCCGATTTCCAGTTGGCGGGCATCGGGCGGTCTGCCGTCATTGCTCGGGAGCCACAGATGCGCGCGCAGGTGGGCCATGTCGTCCAGGCGTTCCCCCTGCAGGCTGACGACGGTGTCGATGCCCTCCTCGCACAGTAGCGCGGCGCGGCGCGCGGTGAGCCTGCCCCCGACGACAACCTGCTCGTTCACGCGGGTCAGGCGAGGGCGGCGGTCGAAGAACGACCAGACGTCCTTCAGGAGCCGAACCGACGCGTACCAGAGCGACGAGTAGCGCTGGTAGTCGTTATAGCGTGTCGTCATGCGCTTCATCCGCGTGCGTACTGGTGATCGAGGGCGGCCGTCTCCCGCGTCGCGCGCCCGACTCACCGGAGGCGCCCAGAAGCGTTGGGAGATCTAGCCACACGGCGACGGCGACGGCGACGGCGTCTGCGATGAGCTCGGACGCGAATTCCATCGAGTCAGCCTAGGCGCCCTGAGCGGGCCGTACGCCAACGATAGCCCGTGGCAGGAACGGAAGCAGCAGGGCCGCGGCCGCGGGGAGCAGACTGAGGCCGCTCAGCACCGGCGCGAGGCCGACGGAGTTCGCGATCGCCCCGATCGGAAGCTGCAGCAGCCCGGCCGTTCCCCACGCTCCACCCATGACGAAACTGGTGGCGAGGTTCGACGGGCGATCCATCGTCTCCTGACCGAGCAGAATGTAGAGCGGCGTCGTCAACTGGAGGAGGAAGTTGGCCGCCAGCAGCAGCAACGGGAACGCGAAGCCCTCCGCGCGTAGCGCGAGCAGGAAGATCGGCGTCGGCAGGACGAGCGACACCAATAGCAGCGGCAGTCGGGAGAACCGATCCGACAGCGGGCCGCCGAAGAGCATGCCAATCGAGCCGCAGAGGATGAACCCAGAAAGCACAAGAGCGCGTGGCGTATCCGTGAGCGCCATCTCCTGATCGAGATACAGCGACATGAAGTTCAGGAGTCCGATCACCGTCAACGTGCGTACCGTCACGATGAGGTAAAGGACGAACAGCGCGCGGCTCCAGAAAGGCCCCGTGACGCCCTTGGACGTGCTGTCTCGGGCGATCGACACGTACATCCGGCCGAAGATCACGCAGAGAGCAAGGCCGACGACCATCGCAGGAGCGAACACTGCCGTCGACCAGGCGGCGTACGCCAGGATGAGGAGCAACGGACCCGCGGCCTGCCCCACGTTCCCGCCGAAGATGAAAACCGACATGCCGAAGCCACGCGCGCCCTGACTGAGCCGCGCCGCCGCCACCGCGGACTGAGGATGGAACGCCGCAACGCCCAGCCCGCCGACGAGCATCAGCAGGAATGCTACCGGTAGGTTCGGCGCCACTCCGAGCAGCGACATGCCGACGGCCGCAGTCCCGATGCCCAACCACAGGAAGGGCGCCTTCACGCCCCGATCCGCCAGCCACGCGAAGCCGACCTGCCCGATGGATGTCGACGCCGCCCCCGTCGCGGCGAACGCTCCGGCGAAGAACGCCCGGTAGTTCTCCGGCGCCACGCGATCCAGTAAAATGGGTAGGATGAACGGCACCGACAACGCGTAGGCGTCCACAACGCCATGCGTCACGGTGAGCCAGAGGATCTGTGCGCGTGGCGAAGCGGGCTTGTACATGCGCGGCCCGGGATTCCTCTCCGGTCATTCCTGCTCGAACAGGCGGGATAGACGGTATGTTAGCCCGGCGCCCCGACGCCGACTAGCGGCCGTCAACGCAGCGTGTTGTCGTCTCGGTAACGGCCGGGCTGGTTCGCCCGTTCTCTCGGGGAGACGGGAATGAAGCGTACGCGACGAAACCGGCGTGCCTGACCGGCGTTCCGGGGAGCGCTGAGGTTGTTAATACATGGCGTCTAATCGCTGGGTCGCCCTGCGTGATCGCACGCACGAGGTTCTCGAGAAGGCCGCGTCGCCCGAGGACTGGCTGAGCAAGGCGGCGGACATTGTTCTCGTTAGCCTCATCATCGGCAATCTCGCCGCCGTCAGCTTCGAGACCCTGGAGAGCTTCTACCTTCGGTTTGGAGCAGTCTTCGAGGCGTTCGAGAAGTTCTCCGTAGCGGTGTTCAGCGCGGAGTACGTGCTGCGTGTGTGGGCAGCCGCGTCTGAGCCTCGCTACGCGAACGGCTGGCGCGGACGACTGCGGTACATGGTTTCGCTGACGGAGGTCGCGTCAATAGGTGTGTAAGTTCATCCGGCGGCGGCTTCCCAGTCGTTTTCGTTGCGTTGTCTGACGCCGTCGACGTACGTGACCCCGTCTG
>NYZG01000013.1 GCA_002687025.1 Candidatus Poribacteria bacterium | reverse complement strand
CGATGTTCACGCCGCTGTTCGCCCTGTCGCCGCGTTGCGGCTTTAGCCAAACCTCGATCGTGACGATGCCTTGCACCAACGGGAACCGGTAATACGCCCGTGGGATGTTTGTGTTCACGATCGCCGCGCTACGCCCGCCACCCGGGGCGGCCTCGTCCGACTGCGCGTAGACTCCCTCGGTCCACCCCGGCAGCGGCTGTCCAGGCGCGAGGCCCTCGAAGTCCATGTCTGCAATGACGCGCGCGCCGACGGGGATCGGCGAGCGCCCGATTCGCGCCGCCCCCACGCCCAGCAGCCGAGCCCCGCCTACGGGCCACATCGCGACGGGCCCGGCCGCCATGGCAGCGTCCCGGGCGCCAAGAGGCGCCGCAGCGCGCATCGCCTTGATCCCCCCAAGAAGGACGAACGATCCCGTGATGACCAACGCTCCCGCGAGCCCCGCCGCCAACGCCCCGCCCCCGTAGTTCTGCTCGAGGGCGCCAGGCGGCTTGGAGGGGAGCGCCTCAGCCACCGACGCCGCGACGTGCGGATACGACGTGACGATCGCCGACGACAGCAGGACGTCCCGCGCCTTGTCATCCAGACCGCGCGACGACAGGTAGCGCCTCAGGGCTTCACGCGCGCGACGCACGCGCTTCTCGGCCGCCCCGGGGCCGATGAGCAGCAGTTCCCCGATCAGGCGGTACGGCGCGTCCGAGATGTGTCGCAGCAGAAACGGCTCGCGCAGCGAAGACGGAAGTGACCGAAGCGCGTCCGAGAGGAGGCTCCACGCATCCTCGCGCCGCTCGAACTCCTCGTGCTCGGCGCCGCCGGCCGGCGTCTCGCGCATTTCGGCGTGTACGTCCATCACCGTTTCACGCTTCCGCAGTCTGTACCGCCGATGCACCCTGGACAGCGCTATTCGGCTGATCCACGCCGCGAACCGGTCCGGCGACCGAAGCTGGTTGAGGCACTCGTACGCCTGCAAGAAAGTCTCCTGGACGACGTCCTGCGCGTCCGCCTCGTTCAGCAGATGCGAGAACGCCAGGGCGTAGACCGGCCCCTCGACCCTTCGCATCAAGGCCATGAAGGCATCGCCGTCGCCCTGCCGCGCGAGGGCCACGAGCGCTCGGTCGCTCAGCGTGTCAATAGGTCGCTCCCGTCCCGAAGTCGATATAATGAGCCACGAGGCGCCCGAAATCCGACATGGAAATCGCGGCAGACCCGAAGCCGGCTACCCAGACCCACGGGTCGGGGGCAGGGCCGCTCCTCCTTCAGGCAGGAGTCAGACATCATGGTCGAGGCGTCGGCTGCGGCGAAAGAGGGCGCTGAATTGGCTCCGCAAGTGCGTCGGGGCGTGGGTTGGAGACGCCGGCTCGCGTCGTCGGGCCTTGCGCACTCCTGCCGGTTGACGGGTCGCCCCGCGTCGCGATAGGGTCGGTGCAGGCTGGGCCCAGCTACCCAGCCGCAACGGATGGAGGGAAGCTCTATGGCAAGATGGCGCTATGCCGTGTCGGCGTTCCTGTTGTGTTGTGGGTTCGCGTCCGTCGCCTCGGCCCAGAACATCGAGGACGGGCTCGTCCTGTATCTACCGATGAACGAGGGCGCGGGGAAGAAGGTCAAGGACTTCTCGCCGATGGGATTCGACACTGAGATGAGTGGCGATGCCCCCAAGTGGGTGGCATCGGACAACCCGAAATTCGCGACCGCTCTGGAGTTCGACGGCGCTTCGAACTTCGTCATGATCGACATGGAAGGCCAGGGCGCGGACATCAACGCCCACGCCGATCCCGACGCCGGCCTGTCGATCTGCGCATGGGTCAAGGTCCTCGAGACGGCCACGGATGCACATGGCCAATCTCGGCAGCCGATCGTCATGAAGGGCTCCGGCGCGGGCTGGGAATTCGCGCTCTACGTGTACGACGGCTTCGCGCCCGGGATGTCGGTGTGGGACTGTGGCGGGTCCGGGGTCTCGGAACCCAGCGGCGGGCAGCTCAACCAGGATGAGTGGCACTACCAGTGCGGCGTCTTCAACGCGGAGGACGGCGTGGAGGTGTTCCTCGACGGTGACGATGCCCCGGTTGCGGCCGCTGGCGTCGGCGGCGGCACGGTGTGCGACGGCCCACGGCCCGTATTCATCGCGCACCGCGAGGATGGGCAGTGGCTCAACGCCCAAATCGCCGAGGTGCGTATGTGGAACCGTGTCATCAGCGACGCGGACATCGACGTATCCATGAACACCGTGGGGGGTCTCGCCGTGCGGCCCGCAGGGAAGCTCACGACTATGTGGGGCGCCCTGCGACAGGGCAGCTGAGGCACGACTGATCTGAACGCAAGGCGAAGCGCCCACGCGGGCCGATCGGGCCACGTGGGCGCTTCGTGTGCTCGACAGTCGCGCTGCCAGCTACCGTTCCGAAACGGCGGATTCGCTGCGCTCCAACGCGGTGACCACCCTCCGCAGGTCGGCCAGACCGGCCTCCTCCGCCGCGCGGGCGGCGCGCACGCTGGCGATCGCCTCATCGCGTCGCGCGGGATCGTCGATCAACGCGCGCAGCCCAGCCTTCTGCTCGTCGGTCGGGGGCCAGACTCCGATGTCCAGCAGCGCATCCACGGCGGCAAGGTTGGCGGCCACATCGCGGTAGTGGCGCGCGGCCGGCTCCAGCGTGTCCGAGCACTGTCCTCCAGTGCGCGTGTTGGCCTCTTCGAGGAACGCCGCCGCCAACGTGCGACACTCCAGCCATATCCGCGTGTGATAGGCGAGACCGTGCGGATCGGTCTTGCCCTCCTCCAAGCCGCGAATCCACGTGTCGTACGCCGCGAGCCCGCCGTCGTAGCCGCCCAGCGTGTGCTCGCCGTGGTTGTCCGCGTAGTCGATTGCGAACCGCAGCGCGTCGAGGATCGTCTTCTCGTCAGGCGCGGGCTCGGCGGGCTCGACCGAGTAGACCTCCAAGAACCCAATCGCCTTCGCGCCGAAGTCGCGCCAGTCCTTGTCCGGCTCGACCATGCCGGAGTAGAAGTAGCCCTCGTCGTCGAACCCCGTTATCAGCACCCACTCCCAATGCCACCCGTAGCACGGATGCCCTTGACCGATCGCCGCGCGGACGTGGTCCCACGCCTTCTCGGACAGTTCCCGCGTCGCGCGCGGGCCGGCGACGCCACCCATGCGGAACGAGAGATTCCGCGCCAGACGATGCATTGGGCCCTGCTTCCAACAGTGCGGCCCGCTCGGGCAGAGGTCTGCCCCGAGGCTCATCACGAAGGCGTGCCCCGTCCCGCCGTATAGCCAACCGGCCGTGATGTGGATGCCCAGGTACTTGGTAGCGGCCTCCAAGCAGTCGAGATGCGTGGTCAGCCGGTCGCCGTGTTCGAGACCTTCGAGTGTTCTCATCTCCGTGGCGCCTTTCGCCGTGGGGCTTGCCGCGCAGGCCGCCGCATACATATGAGACTCAGCTGCATGTATCGGCGCGCGTTGGCCGTGGTTCTGTCGTGGGACATGGCGATCTCCTCGCCTCGTGCCGTTCTCCTACCGGCGTCAACGCCGCGCGTGGGGTGGCGGTTCCGTCCGTCGTTCAGGATGTTGCGTGGCTGGGTACGAGCCGTCAGGGCGTCAATGCACGCGGTCAGTGGGGTCGCCCCTCGACGCCCGGTCGCCGACGCGGTAGTCTGCGCGCGATATGAGCGCCCTGGTTGACGGCCTATCGGACGAGGGCCCGTACGTGAGTGATGGAATCGACAGTCGCGGCGGCGTGTTCGGAGTGTCACGCGAACGGATTTTGCGCGCCCTGAGCGAGGCGGTCGGCGCCGACGTGAGAGCGTACGTCGTTGAGGCGCGGCATCGTGTGCGCGGACCTGCCGGCTACCAGGGCGAGAAGGTCATCCCCACCTTCGACTACACGACCCAGGACGGCCAGTGTGGATCGCTCACGATGCTGGTCAAGCGCTTCCACACGCCCGGCGAACGCGAGGCCGCGCACTACGCCCACCTACACGCCCACGGCGCGCCCATACCCGAGCTGTACCTGACGGATAGCGACGCGACAGGTCGCGAGATCCTGTTCCTGGAGTTCCTCGAGGCCATCGTCGATTTGGACCCGATGGTGGGCTTCCTCTCGGACCCCGGCGCCTTCGGCAAGTTCCTTACAGCGGCGGCCCGACTGAACGCCATCCGCCCGTCGCCGGCCTATGCGAAGATCCTGCGTCCCATGCGGCTGGGAAGCACGTTGGCGGAGTCTCGGGACTCGCTGGCGACGCTGACGGAACTCGCGGCCGCGGGGTCGCTCGGAGAGCCGTTGCGCGGGGCCGTGTCCGACCTGGCGGCCGGCCGGCTCGTGGCGCTCTCCCATCGCCTGGAGGAAAGGCTTGCCGAGATGCCGACTGGCCTCGTGCACAACGACCACGACCCGGCAAACACCGGCATCCGGCGCGCCAGCGGGGAACTGCTGATCTTTGACCTGGAGTTCGTGGGCATCGGCCCGCGGTTCACGGATGTCGCGGGGCCACTCGGCGCGACCGACGCGGAACAACCACGCTGCCTCCCGCGCGCCGTTCTGGCCGCCGAGTATCTGGATGCGTACGCGGCGGCGGGTGGGGATGCCCCCTCGGTAGACACACTGTTGGACGAGGCCCGTGTGCTCCTGATGGTGGGGGCACTGCGGATGTTGGGGTGGACCATAGGCCGCGCGCTGGACGGTGTGGTCGACTGGACGGCGGATCGGGAAGCGGGCAGACGCGAGGCCCGCGCCGGCCTCCTCGCGGACCTCCGGCGGCTCGCGGATTACGCCGGGTGATCGCCCCCGGGCCGCACGCCTGTACACACACACCTGGTCGGCGTCGCCTGGCTCCCGAGCCGCGGGCGCCAGGCGCGCACGGCCACGCTGTCGACGCGTTGTCACCCGCCAGTTTCACCGCGACGCAGCTTGTCCAGGGCGTCTCTCACCTGCGCGATCTGGATCGCGACCTCGGTGTATTCGTCCGTGCCGCTGTGGTGCTCTACGCTGTACGCGCCTTCGTAGCCGGCGTCCCAGAGCGGCTTCAGCGTCGCCACGAGATCGCCCTGGCACACGTTCCACGGAATGTGTGTGTGCGAGACGATGTCCGCGACGTTGCGGTCGGCTTGGGCCACTTCATCATCCGTGCCGGACCATCCGCCGAAGTGGCAGGAGACGCCGAAGCCCGGATGGTCGACGGCGTCGTGGACGCGTTTCAGGTTGTCCCACGCGCGCTCCGGCCCCCAGTGGTTCTCGATGCCCGCCCTGAATCCGTGGTCGTGCGCGAACGCGGCGTACTCCTTGTAGCGCTCGACGATGTGATCGAACTGCTCCTCGGTCCATGCGTCGCCACGGCTGCCCGCATCGATGCGGACAAACCGCGCGCCGAGGATGTCCGCGGCCTTCAGATGCGCGCAGGCATTGTCACGGTTCCTTTCGCGCGACTCCGCGTCGTCCTCCCAGATATGCGCCTGATCGACGCACAGATCCGCCAACGCCAGTTCGCGCTCGTCTAGGGCATTCCTGATCTTGCGCAGGTACTCTTCATCGACGCCCTCGATGAAGCCATTCCAGATGTCCGCGAGGCCGAGGCCGTAGCGGTGCCGGCACGTCTCCAGATAGCCGAAGACGTCCATCTCTCCCGAGCCGAGAAGGCCGCGAAACGAATAGGACAGCACCGAGACGTTCATGGTCGATTCCTCCGGGCATGGGGCCGAGGGCTCACGTGAGCGTGTTCGGCCCAGTATACGACCGCGCCGGGCGCCGCGAGAACGGCCGCCGAGGCGTCGACCGTCGGGCAAGCGCGTGCGCCGGCCGGCGCGGCTTAGCTATACTCCACACCGACGAGGGGCGCCCGCCCCGGCGGGAACGCGGAGGGAGATGGTTCTATGAGATCTCGTATCGCGCTAGCGGCGCTATGGTGTACGGTCGCAGCCTGCTTCATGGCCCGGCACGCCGCCGCGCAGGACACGCTCATTGCGCCACGGGTGGACACCGCGCCTACCATCGACGGCGAACCGGACGATTGGCAGCTATCGCTGTTCACGGACGACGCTTATCTGCATCTGGACGGCGCCAACGGAAACGTGAACGCCGGCGCCATCGACGGCGAGGACGACTACTCGACGACGACTTACGTCGCCTATGACGACGACATGCTGTACGTGTTGGTCGTCGCGAGGGACGACGCCATCGAGTCCGGCTTCGGCCCGGCCAACAACTGGGAAAACGACTGCCTGGAGCTCTGGATCGATGGGCGCGACAACGACGGAGCCTTCCCCGGCGAGGACGACAACGTCCAGGTCAACGTGGACGTGAACGGCGTGCCGATGGTCTACCGCGACGCGGGCGGCGTGAAGGCGGCCCTGCTGCCCGAGGTGCTCGGCGGCTCGATCGAGACGGCCGACGGCTGGATCATCGAGGCGGCCATACCCATGGAGATCGTGCCGGACACGGAACTCGTCGCGGGCGGGCAGATCGGCTTCAACATCAGCTTCGTGGACGCCGACGACGGCGTGTGGAACCACCTCCTGTGGCTGGGCGACCAGGAAGTGAACACGGCGCAGTGGGGCACGCTCGCCTTCTCGTCGGACACGCTCGCCGTCGGCGCCGCAGGGAAGTTGGCGGCCACATGGGGCGACCTACGACGGTAGCCGCGGCCCCGCGCCGCGAAAGGGAGCGACGCCGAGAGACATGTCCTACTACGTCGCGCGCAGCCAGCACGAAGGCGCCACGCGCTACTACGTCTACGCCGCGTCGGAGGCCGATCTCTCCAACGGCGCGGAGCCTATGCACGACTCGGGCCACCTCGCCATTCTGGGTCTGCTGAGGTTGCGGCCCGGCGACGCGTTGCTGTTCCGCGCGGGTGACGTGTTCCGCGGTGGCATCCACTTCTCAGCTCTCCGCGGTGAGACGGACGCGCCGATCACCATCGGCCGCTTCGGCGACGGCCCGCGGCCCGTGTTGGACGGAGCCGGGGCATTCGCGGCCGTGTGGCTCGAGAACCCCTCCCACATCGTCGTCGAGGGTCTGGAGATCACCAACGCCGCCGGGAACTACGGTGTCTACCTCGAAGGGCGCGACGCGGGCAGGCTGAGCGGCATCACCATCCAGGATGTGGACGTCCACGATGTCTTCGCGGCTGGCAACGAGCTCGCCATTTCCGAGCATTACGGGTCCATCGGCCACGTGTACAAGTACATGGGCGGCATCCACGCCTGCATCAAGGCGGGTTCGGAGCCCACGTGGTGGGACGGCTTCACGGTGCGACGATCCCATGTGCACGACCTCGCGAGTTGCGGCATCAGCATGGACAGCGCCTACCGCTTTCATCGCGCCGCCGAGGAAGGACGCGACACCTATCCCTCCGTAGGAGTCGTCATCGAGGACAACATCATCGACGGCATCGGCAAGGACGGCGCCATCATCAAGGAGGTGGACGGCGCGGTCATCCAGCACAACCGCGTGTCGAGGACCGGCCTGGTCTCCACGTCTAACGGGCTGTGGTATTACGACTCCCGGCGATCCGTGATCCGTCGGAACGAGGGCGTCGACTGCCGGGCCCCGATGGGCAATGACGGCGGCCCGTTCAGCATCGACAACGACTGTCGCGACTGCGAGATCGTCGAGAACTACAGCCACGACAACGAGGGCCCGGGCTTCATGCTGTTCGGCCGCTGGGGGACCGGGAGGGGCTGCGTCGCGCGCGGGAACGTGAGCTACAACGACAACGGCGCCGACCCGAGCCGACCCAGCTACGCCACGGACAAGGGCGGATGGGGGTCGTGCACGGTGATCGGGCCCGGGAGTGAGATGCTCGTCGAGGACAACCGGCTCGTCGCGGGGCTGGACACCAAGCGCGTGCTGGCCCACCACGACTGGGAGGGCAGCCCCGTCGAGGTGGTGTACCGCGGCAACCGGTTCTGCGGAGCGGGGAGGGCGGACATGGGCCCGGAAGTCGCGACGGCGGCGCGGTTCGAGGGCGGCGCGGTGTTCGAGGATGTCGTCAACCTGCCGCGCGGGCTCGTGTCGACGCCTGCCGACGGAGCGCGGGGCAGAGCGTTCGCCGAGGAGGCCGCGTCCAGATTCCCGTACGGCCCGCGCGAGACGTCGTTCCGACATCTGCTATAGCCGCCCCGATGCTGCGGCGCACATGACACACGGAGGGGGAAAACGACGATGCGAGAGCCGCTGGAACTGAAGGCGTACGACACCCTGGAGGGGCGCGTCCGCGCCATTGAGGAGGACGGCTTCGCGTACTTCCCCGCTGCCCTGAGCGCGGACGAAGTCTCCGCGCTGCGGGACGCCATGCGCCGACTCGAACCGATCCCGGAGAGCTTCGACGGCTACCACACCGCCGAGGACCGGGGGTTCTTCCAGGCGCACATCAACAACGCCTTCAACCGCGACCGGTTCTTCCTCGACTATCTTGACCGCCCCGGAGTGATCGAGCTGGCCGAGGCGGTGCACGGCGCGGACTGCCACGTGATCGGCATGACGTCGTGGCTCACCGGGCCGGGCCGGCCGGATCAGACGCTGCACGCCGACTGGCTGCCGGTGCCTCTGCCCGAGGATGTGGCTTCTGATCCACGCGTGAAGGTCCCCGCGTTCATCACGACGGCGCACTTCTATCTGGATGACATGACGGAAGAACTCGGGCCGACGACGTTCGTGCCGGGAAGCCATCGCTCGGGCCGCTCGCCGAACGGGGATACTCAGTGGCTCGGGCAATCGGAGCAGAGCATCCTATGCAAGGCGGGGGACGCCGTGTCGTTCCGCAGCGAGGTGTGGCATCGGGGCACGGCGAACGTGAGCGACGACACGCGCCATCTGCTGCAGGTGCACTACGCGCACCGCATGATCACGCAGAAGTACCCGCCGTACCTGAACCGGTTTCAGTTCGACGAGACGATCCTGGCCGAGGCGTCGCCACGCCAACGGCGGCTGCTGGGCGACCACCGGTCGGGGGCATATGACTGATCGAGTGCGGCCATGCTCCACACGCGCGGGGTCCGGCTAACGCATGACGATCGCGCTCGCACACGTCGTCTGGGCAATGGCCACGGCGCAGCTCTCGATCGACTGGCAGGCTGCCTCGCTTACGCTGATCCGCGAGGGCGGCGTCTACGGGCGCATCGCGCAGACGGCTTCCGGCAATCTCGTGTGCGTCCACGAGTGGCGAGGCGACATATGGCTGTCGCGTCTCGGGCCGGACGGGTGGGTCCTCGGCGCGCAGGTCGGCGCGTACGAGCACGGCCCTGCCGCCAACCCCGAGATACTGGCCGCGCCAGGCGGCCTCCTGCTGTGCGCCTACAACGAGCGTCCGAGAGACGGCGTCCATCCCTTTGCCATCGCGATCGCCTCCAGCTCGGACGAAGGACAGACGTGGACCGCGCCACGCCACGTGTACCGCGCTGGGACACGGTGGGAGAACGGCTGCTGGGAGCCCGCAATGCTCGCGCTCCCATCCGGCGAGATACAGCTCTTCTTCGCGAACGAGCATCCCTATCCTGATACGCGCGAGCAGGAGATCGCGCTGTGCCGATCACTCGACGGCGGCAAGACGTGGACGCCGCCGCGGGCCGTGAGCTTTCGCCGCGGCCATCGTGACGGGATGCCCGTGCCGCTGCTGCTGCGCGACGGTTCCGGCACGGCCGTGGCCGTCGAGGACGACGGCTTCGACGGGATTCTGAAGCCCGCCATCGTCTTCTCGCCGGGCGACGCCGGCTGGTCGGGTGAGCCGGTCGGTGGCGAGAGCGCGAATCGGCGGCAGGCCCTTCGCGCTCCGCTCCCCGCGACCACATACGCGGGCGCCCCGTACCTCCGTCAGCTGTCGGACGGGACGACGATCCTGTCGGTGCAGAGCGACGAGGGAAGCCCAGGCGAGCCGCGCATGGCCGTCTACGTCGGCGACGAGCGGGCACGGGACTTCGCGGGTCCGACGCGGCCATTCGACGGCGCATCGCGTTGGAACTCGCTGTTCGTCCACGACGACGACACCATCACCGCCGTCTCCACGACCACGGCAGAGGGCGTCGCCGGCCTCTGGGCGATCCACGGCCGGATCCGTCCCCGCGTCGACTGAGCCCGGAAGTGGTACACTGGACGCGGATGCCCGCGCCACGGATCGAGGGACAGGGACGCATGCCGCACATCACCTACCTCCCGGACGACCGTCGGGTAGAGACGGGACCCGACGAGTCCATCCTCGAAACGTCCCTGGCCGCCGGAATTCCGCACGCGTACGCCTGCGCCGCGAAGGCGCGATGCAGCACGTGTCGTGTCGTCGTGGCGGCGGGAGCCGAACACTGCTCGGAGCGCACCGAGGCCGAGAGCGTGCTGGCCACACGGCTGCGCTTCGCCGACAACATCCGCCTCGCGTGCCAGACGCGCGTCGTGGGCGACGTCACGGTGCGCCGGCCCGTGCTGGACGACGTGGATATCGCCGTCACGTCGCAACTCGGTAAGGACGTCCTCCCCGACCACGTGGGGGAGGAGAAACGGATCGCGATCCTGTTCGCCGACATCAGCGGCTACACGTCATTTGTCGAAAGCCTGCCGCCGTACGACGTGGTCCACGCGCTCAACCGGTACTTCTACCTGATGCACGCCGTCGTCGAGGAAAGCGGCGGGTACGTCAGCGACTACGTGGGCGACGGCCTGCTCGCGTTCTTTGGCGTCGACGATGAGTCCACGGCAGCGTCGGATGCCGTCGCCGCGGGCATCGCGATGTTCGGCGCGGTGGAACGCCTCAACGCGTACCTCGACCCCATGTACGGGCGCACGTTTCGCATACGCGTCGGCGTGCACTACGGCGAGGCGGTCGTCGGGACGATCGGCATCGGCGATATACGCAAGCTCGCGGCATTCGGCGATGCGGTGAACTACGCCAGTCGCGTGGAGACGACCAACAAGGAGGTCGGCACGGACTTCCTCATCTCCGACGCCGCGCGGGAGCAACTCGACGGTCGCGCGGAGCTCGGTCGCGTCGTCGTGACGGAGCTGCGCGGCAGGCCCGGCGAGCATGTTCTGCACGAGGTACTCGGCTTGGCCGATGCGGACGGGCCGGCGACGTCGGACGACGAGTGACCATCGGAGACCTACGCACATGGAACTGAGTTGCAGCTCCTGCTGCGTCCCCAAGCTGAACCTGGACGAAGTCCTCACACTGTTCGCCGACGCGGGATACGCGTACTTCGAGACGTTCACGACGTGGACGGGCGCGAAGCTGGACGCTCACGAGGTCGACAGAGCGGACGTCAAGCGTCGGATCGGCGATCACGGCCTACGACTGTCGTCGCTGAACGTCGAGAACTTCCCGGCCGAGACCGAAGCTGACTACGC
Organism: Candidatus Poribacteria bacterium; assembly: GCA_002687025.1. GTDB lineage: Bacteria > Poribacteria > WGA-4E. The sequence goes on along the minus strand of NYZG01000013.1, from coordinate 13,544 downwards.
AGCGCGCGCGGACAGACAGAGGCGGAACGTCGAGTGGGCGGCCGAGCTGGGCTGCCGTCAGGTGAACTTCAAGGGCGGGGCGCGCACCGAAGAGGACATGCGCGCGTTGATCCGCGGAGCGACCGACCTGGCGCGTTTCTGCGAGGATCTGCCGGTTGTTCTCGCCGTCGGCAACCATCACGGCAGCCGCGTCCAGGGCCCTGGCGACATCAGCCGCGTCCTCGGGCAGGCCCGCCATCCGAAGCTCGGCCTGCTGCTCGACATCGGGCACTTCCACTCCGCCGGCGAGCCCATCCCGCCGATCATCGACGCGCACGGGGGGCGGCTCAGTCTGGTGCACACGAAGGACCAGATCGGGACGCGCTCCGTGCCGTTCGGCGAAGGCGAGATCGACAACGCCGACCTGTTGCGGCGCGTCTCCTCGACCGGCTACGACGGCTTCCTCGTCGTTGAAGTAGAGGCAGAAGACGAGGCGAATTCACCTCGCTACGTGCGCGAGGCGCGACCGTACCTGCAGACCATTCTGGACACGATCGACGCCTAGCCATCGCGCGGACGGAGAAGGCCGGACATGCCCAATCCCGCCCCGACCGACCATCCCGTGCACGCGTTGACAAAGCGACGCTGGAGCCCGCGCGCCTTCACGAAGGCGCCCGTCACGGTGGAACAGATGCGCAGCCTGTTCGAGGCAGCCCGATGGGCGCCGTCGTCACGCAACGAGCAGCCGTGGTCGTTCCTCGTCGCTCTGCGGGAAGACGAGGGAGGATTCGCGCGCTTCTTCGGCTGTCTGATGCCGGGCAATCAGTCCTGGGCGGGCGCTGCGTCGGCGCTGTTGCTCTCGGTCGCCGAGGCGCGCCGGGCCGACGGCTCGGAGAACAGATACGCCGTCCACGACACCGCGCTCGCGGTGGCGAACCTGGTACTGCAAGCCACCTCGATGGACCTCTACACGCATCAGATCGGTGGGTTCGACGCCTCGAAGGCGCGCGTGGAATTCGGCGTCCCACAGGAGATATGGTCAAGAGTTGTGTATGGAGTTCAGGCGGCTTCCTTGGTCGGCGCGACATCCTCGGTGGTCCTGACGCCGTCCTTGAAGGTGACTCCTCCGACGACATCGGTTAGCAGCTCCGAGTTGTTCAGNCGTCTCCATCCTCGCTGCGCGGACAGCGCGAGCTTGTAGACCATCGCCAGCGCCGTCTTCCGCGANAGGCATCCCCGCGTCTTCGCCGTCCGCAGCCGGATGGTGGCGAAGGTAGACTCGATGGGGTTGGTGGTCCGTAGATGTCGCCAGTGATCCCCAGGGAAGTCGTAGAAGACCAGGAGTTCCTCCCGGTCCTTCGTCAGACACGCGACCGCCTTGGGGTATTTCGCGTCATACGCCGCGATGAAGTAGTCGAAAGCGGCTTCCGCTTCCTCACGCGTGGGAGCCATCCATATCGCATGGATCTGTTCCTTCGCGTGCGCCTGCAGGCTCTTGGGCAGCTTGTTCAGGACGTTCTTGGTCTTGTGGACCCAACAGCGTTGGTGACGCGTCGAGGGATACACCTGCATCAGCGCCTTCCAGAAGCCCATCGCGCCATCCCCCACGGCGACCTTCGGAGCCATCGTCAGACTACGCCGTTTCAGGTCCAGCAGTAGTTCCAGCCACGACTGCTCGCTCTCTCGATAACCATCCCAGACGCCGACCAGTTCCTTCCTACCCGACGCATCCGCGCCGATGATGACCAGCAAGCACGGGTTAGGGTGTTCCATCCGCGCCTGCGGGTGCACACCGTCGACCCAGAAGTAGACGTAGCGCTTCCCGCTCAGGTCGCGTTGGTTCCACTCCTCGTATTCATCGGTCCAGGTCTCTTTCAACCGACTCACCGTCGAAGCGGACAGACCGACGGCATTCACCCCCAGCAGCGCGACAAGAGCTTCCGAGAAGTCACCGGTCGACACGCCTTTGAGATAGAGCCACGGAATCAGCTCCTCGATGCTCTTCGTGCGCCGCAGGTAAGGAGGCAGCAGATTCGAGTGGAACACGATCCCCGAGCCACTCCGGTCACGAGCGCGGGGAACGCGCACGACCACCGAACCGATACCGGTCTGCACCGCACGCTCAGGGAGATAACCGTTGCGCACGACCTGTCGCCGACCCTCGTCGTCCAGCGCAGCATCATACGCGGTGAGGAAGGCAGCAAACTCCGCTTCCACCGCGCGTGCGATAAGCGCTCTGGACCCCTGGCGCAGCAACTCTGTCAACGGATCCGATACCTCTGGCTGTCCAACGGAAACTCGCGTATTCTCGTCCATGGCGTATCCGTCCTTTCAGGACTGGTGATGCTTTCACATTCACCAAGGATACGCCGCCTGCTTCTTCCTCCCCATACACAACTTCCGAGCATATCTCGTCCCACAGACACACGACCCCGTGGCGATGATCGCCATCGGCCATGTCGGTGACGCCGACACGCTGCCGGCAGGTCTGCGTGACCGGGAACGGCAGTCGCGCGTCCGCAANCCGCTCGGCGAGTGCGTGTACGGGGCCGCGTGGGGCGAGCCGGCCGATCTGTTCAGCTAGTCGCGGGAGTCGGTTGGTCGCCGGCGACGGTCTCGGAGTCCGCTTCGTCGCGCTGGGCGTCGCGCGTGGCGCCGGGCGCCGCCGGGCTCGTCTCGACGGTCTCTGAATCCGCTTCTCTGCTCACGTCGCGCACCCGGCTGACGGCGTAGTCGGCGTATTCCCGCATGATGTCGATGCCGAGGTGACGTCGTCCGAGTTTCTCCGCGGCGACGTTTGTCTGCCCGCTGCCCGCGAAGATGTCGACCACCAGATCGCCCCTGTACGAGTAGAACTCCACGACCCGCTCGACGAGTTCCAGCGGGTACGGACAGGGATGGATGTTCTCCTGCGGCGCGACCGGGCGGAAACGCCACACGTTCTTGCTCTTCTCGCCCTGGTAGTCGGACAGGTCGATCTCGTTTCCCGCGCGATCCGCGTCGGAGCGATGCCAGTAGATGTTGCTACGATCCCGTCGCTCGCCGGGTCGCTGGAATACGAACACGTACTCGGCGACCAGACTCGGGTAGTAGTATCCGGGGTAGGGGTGCTGCAACAGCACACCCGACCGGCGATCCCGCGCGACCGTCTTCTCCCAGACGATGTCCTCGCGGAACGCCCAGCCGAGCTCTTCCATCCACCCCACGAAATGGAACGGCAGCGGGACGCGACGCCCCTGCCAGCTCACCGGGGCGATGTTGACGACGTTGTAGCCACCCGGGGCCACGACGCGCAGCAACTCCTTGAAGCGCTCCATGAGGAACTGCCGGTACTCGTCGTACTGTATCTCGATGCGCCCCCACCGCTCCTTCTCGCCCGCGAGCGTCTGGGCGTGCTGCTCGTAGTTGATGGCGTTGTGGTACGGCGGCGATGTGACGGCGAGCGTGGCCGCGCCGTCGGGCAGGCCCCGCAGGACGGTGAGGCAGTCGCCGAGCGCGATCTCGCCCCGTCCGACGGGGAACCGTTCGTAGTCGGATGTCACGTTGCGGCCTCTGGATGGGCGGCTGATTCCACACGCGATTGCAGACGGCGCACGTCGGGTCAGGTGGATGCCGCACAGCCTGTCGTCGAGGGTGTCACTCGGCGCGACGGGCGTCGCGCATAGAGCAGCGGCAGCTCGACGATGATTCCTGAACGGGCGCGCGGCCGCCGCGTCGGTGACGCGGGCCGGACCCGATGTAACGCGAGCCAAGTCTAGCTGCTCGGGCCGCGCCCCACAACGGGCGCCCCGGCCGCCACACGAGACGCCGCTAAACCGGATGCCGCTCGACGGCGTCTATCAGCGCCTGGCGGCCCACGCGCGCAGCAAGGATGTACGTGTCTCCGCCGCCGTAGACGATGGTGATGTGCTCGCCATATTCGTACGACCCACACGCGAAGACGACGTTGCCCACGCTATCCGGGTACGGCGCGTCGATCTCCCACGACGTCTCCGGCAGCATTATCCGGTCGAGGCGATGCGTGACGATCGCCGTGGGGTCGGCTGCGTCGAGGCGGGCGAGGTCGAAGATGGCGGCGTCGAGCTGGTACACTCGGCCGCCGTCGTGCAGGCGGTTCCCCGTGTGGTAGATGACGAGATAGCGGCCGTCCCCCAACGCGATGGGCACGGAACCGGCCCCCACCCACGACTCCCGGCACTCGGGGCATGGCGTCGATCCCAGCACCCCGCCATAGTTCGTCCACGGGCCGGAAGCCGTCTCGCCCAGCGCGAGCTCGATGCAGTAATCCGCAGGCGTTCCCGTCATGGGGCGATGTAGGAGAACGAAGCTCCCGTCGTGCCGTTCAGGGAATAGCACGCCGTCCTTGTTGTTCTCGAAGTTGACTGCCGCGTCGGCTGGGCCGAGTTTCTCCCAGTCGAGCAGGTTGGACGACCGCGCGACGCACACTTGCGCCCGCCATCCAGCGTCCGCGCGCGGCGCGACGCCGCAATACACCATGTAGTAGACGCCGTCTATCAGCGTAATCCGAGGGTCCTCGACACCGAGCGCGTCGAACCCCAGGACGTCCGATTCCGGCGAGAGTACGGGGACGTCCAGCCGACGCAGCAACTGGAACTCGGTCGTGAACACGGCGAGACCCACGTACGACCGGTTGAGGGCGTGGCCTTCGTCCCGCATCGGGCGAGCGCGATAGTGCACCACGACCAGCGGGTCGGTTCCGACATCGTCGGGCCCCAGCAGGATCGGCGCGAGACGGGCGCGCTCCGAGCCCTCGAGAAGCACCGCTCCGGAGTTGAACGTGACGCCGTTCTCCCACCAGAGATCGGTCGGGGCGATGATCGGGTCGCCGCCGTTTAGCCGCTCGATCGGCGGCGCGGCTGTCGCTGTGAGCATGTGTCCTCGCACGGTGGCTGGGTCAGGCGACGACGGCCGGGCCGCATACATGCGCGTCCGCGGCGAGCGCCGGCGCCCGAGTATGTCGCATTCGCCCGCGTGCAGGAAGGAGCCGGCCTACGCGACGCCTCCGCCGGCGACGCGCTGCGCCGAATGGACGCCAGACGTCAGAGGCGTCCGAACTGCCATCGCTGCCACAGGTCGTGCGCGATGTCGAACGCGCTCTCGCGCACTCCGTACTTCTCCCAATGCGTGCAGATGTTCCCAACGTCGCGCAGGAACAGCTCGAAGGCGTTCGGATTCTGGCGTGGGTCCACTGCCTGGGGGAAGTCGATCACGACGAGCGAGTCCTCCCAGTAGAGGATGTTGTACGCCGACAGGTCGCCGTGGATGATGTTCGATGCGAGCCACAGCTCGACGTTGTCCATCACCAGGTCGAACAGGTCACGAGCGTCCTCGGCCGGCAAGTCGACGTTGCGCAGCATCGGCGCGGGGCCGTCCTCGTCGCCCAGGAATTCCATGAGCACCGCGGCGGCGGGCACGAACGGTGGAGACGCCGGCGTGTGGAGGATGGGCTCCGGGACGTCCGCTCCGGCGCGGAACAGCCGTTGTAGCATCTGGAATTCGACGCCCGTCCAGGCGGTCTCCTGAAAGTCGCGTCCTCGGCGCGACTTGCGCTTCATCGCGCGGGCCGTGCGCTGGTCGAGCACGACGCGTCCCTCGCGATAGGTGTCCATGTTCTTGTATCCGCGGAACTTCCCGGGCCGGTATATCTTCGCGGCCACGAGTTCGCATCCGACGGACTCGTGCGCGTGACAGCAGAAGACCGTCGCCTCCTTGCCACTCTTGACCGTGTAGGCGACGTCGGTGATGTAGCGCTTGGTCGCGAACTCCACGAGCTTGTCGTTCATGACGCCGTCTAGCTCGGAGATGATCTCTTTCGGTAACAGTCGTTCTTGCATCGTATCGGCTTCCCTCGGCGAATGATGTAGTGTGTTCCCGGTCGGCGCATCGTGTTTGGTCTCCTCGTGTTGTCGTCGGCGTCCCCGTGCGCGGAACGCGGCGCGTACACCCACTCCGCCGCGCCGGATGCAGTTCGACGCTCGCCGCCGCCACGCGTCGGCGCGATCCTCTCTTGGCGTCGCGGGATTCGCGGCGCGTGGATGGGCGTCGGGCTCGAGGGACGGCGTCGGTCGTGGCGCCCACGATGGCTGTGAGGGCCTGCCCTCACAGGGCGAGGGCCAGGCATTGGTGGCGCCCGCGCCGAGGCGCCGCGCGCATCCCACCTTGTATCGGAGCGCCAGCGCGATACCATTGCCACCGCCGCGGGAAGAGCGCCGCTTCACAGCGGGCGTGGCTCCCCGCGGGGAAGTCGCAGCCGAGACACGGTGAGTAGACCATGCGACGCTCTCGTACCGCACGCCGGGACGATTACAGACGGCGATGCGCCAACAGGGCGCTTCGACCGGGAGGCAACGCAGCATCGTGAATACGAGCCCTTTTCGGCGAGAGATCGCGGAGTCGGAAGACTTCCTCGTGACCGTCGAGTTGCTCACGACCCCGGCCGACGGGGTCGACAGCTACGTCGAGTTTTTCCAGGCGTTCGCGGATCGGTACGAGCATCGCGCGGGGAGTCCGAAGATCGTCGCCGTGACGTCTCCGCACAGCCCTGGTGGCATGGCCACGCTCGACCCGTTCAACGTGTGGGCCGAGTCAGCCGGCGCGCTGCCGGAGGGCCTCGACGCCATCGCGCACGTCGCATGTAAGGACATGAACCGCAACGGCCTCGAGACGCACCTGCGCAACCTGCGTAGCGTCGGTGTAGGGAATATCCTCGCGCTGACGGGCGACCACCCCATAAACTCCGCGCCCGTCTTTGACCTGGACTCGCTGGGGTTGCTTCAGCTGGCCATGGAGGTCAACGGCCGGTTCATCAAGTTCGAGGAACCCGAGGGACTGGACGGCGTGTTCCAGTTCTCCGCCGGGGCAGGGATGAGCCCATACAAGTACACCCTGGCCTCCGCGTGGCAGCAGTACGCGAAGATGCTCAAGAAGGTCACGGCCGGCGCGTCGTTCCTCATTACGCAGGTGGGGTACGACATCGTCATGAGCGCGGACCTGATCCGGTACGCGCGCGCGCACGACATGCAGGCAGCCACGTTCGGCAACGTGTACCTCCTGACAAAGGGCGCCGCGACGAAGATGCACGCGGGCGACTTGCCCGGCTGCTATGCCTCCGACGAGCTGATGACAGCGGTCGAGCGGGAGTGGCGCACCTCGGCGCGCGGCCGCGAGGCGGCGCTGACGCGCATGGCGCACCAGACGGCGCTGTTCGAGGCGCAAGGCTACCGCGGGGCCCATCTCGGCGGATGGGGGCTCACGTACGACGACGTCATCGAAGTCCTCGACCGCGCTCGGGAGATCTCCGACGCCGGCGTCGACCCCGAGGCGATGCGCGAATGGTGCCATTTCGCGCCTCCGGGGGCCGAGTACTTCATCGGCGAGGACGGCGAGTTCATCCTGCCGAGTGAGACGCCCAAGCGCACCCCGCTCCAGAAGCGGCTGGAGTTCTTCCACGACCACGTGGTCGATGTGGACTCCCGGTTGGGCGCGGCGATCGCGAAGGCCGCGGCGAAGGACCCCGATCGCGAAGGCATCAGGGCTCGGGCGCTGTACGGCGCCGAGCGGGCCGCCAAGGCGCTCCTCGTCGAGTGCAAGGATTGCGGCGACTGCCGATTGCCGGACAACTACTACGCCCTGTGCAACGAGGCGGCCTGCGCCAAGGGCCTGCCGAACCTGCCGTGCGGCGACAGCGACTCCGTGACCGGCATGTGCGGGAACGCCGACGTCACGTGCGCCGGTGAGCTGGTGTTCTACGCGGCGTTCGCGCGGGGCAAGCTGGGCGAACTCGCCGAGCAGGTGCAGTCGAGCAAGGTGCCGTCCCTGCGCGGGAGTTCCGCGGTTATCAACTACCTGTCGGGCCACGACCATAACGCGCGCATTGCCGGGGAGGTGCGACGAGAGAAGACGTTGCCGATCACCGTGGTCGGCGAGAGCGTGCACGCGCAGATTCCGCGCGTGAACTGGTCGATGGCGAGCCTCGGGACGGACCCGGGCGCCCAGATGAACGGGCCATTGGCGTATGTGCACGACGTCATCGTCACGCAGATCAACGCGGGCGCGGACTACCTCGCGATCAACGTGGACGATTTTGGCCCCGAGAGCCGGGCCGACATGATGCGCTTCTACGTCGACATGGTGAACACCATCGGCCGCGGCGTGCCGGTATGCATCGACAGTTCCGACCCCGACACGAAGGCCGCGGGCATCGACCAGTACTTCCGCACCGCGCGCGATCCCCAGACACTGCCCATGCTCAACTCGATCAACATGGTGCACCCGAAGGCGGTGCTGGAGCTGCGCGAGCGCTACCCGTTCAAGGTGGTGGCGATGCTCCACGAGACGGTAGACAAGGACGGCGTGCCGGTCGCCATCGAGTCGCCGGATCAGGCGCATGGACTCGCCGTCGACATGTTCGAGATGCTGGGCAGCGCCGGCTTCGAGGCGGACGACATCTTCTTCGACACCGCGGTGACCCCGATCGCCGCGGACCTGGAAGCCAAACGCGCGCACCAGACGATGCACGGCATCCGCGCCATCGCCAACGACCCAGGCCTCGAGGGCGCGCGGACGCTCATCGGGCTGTCGAACTGCTCGCACATGATGCCCAACCGACGCGCCGTGAACCGCGCGTACCTCCACGTCGCGCTCGAACACGGCGTTACCGCCGCCGTCCTGGACCCGACCGTGAACTACGGCGAGAGGGAGCCGGGCAAGCAGATACTGTCGATCATGCGATCCCTGGCCGACAACGACGGATCCGACATGACGGCGGGATTCGAGATATTCACGAAGATCGCGGACTACAGTCGAAGATATGGGCGGAAGTGACTTCGGCTGCCCGCCGATCACGACATGGAATACTCGCTACGCTCGGCCACGGACTCCGACTACGATTCCCTGTACGCCCGCACGTCGCCACCATGCGCGACGCCGTGCAGGCGACGTGGGGATGGGACGACGCCATCCAGCAGGCGATTTTCCTCGAGCGTTGGGACCCGAGCGAGCGTGAGATCGTCGTCGTCGACGGCGAGGATGTCGGCGTCATCAGCGTGACCCGCGGCGACGCCGAGGTCTTCTTGGAACTCATCGAAATCGACCCTCGGCATCAAGGTAGAGGGATCGGTACCCGCATCATCCGTGACTTGGTCGCGGAGACGCACGGTCGGGGCCTTCCGCTCAGGCTCCACGTCCTCAGGGCGAATCCGGCCGCGCGACGCCTCTATGAGCGGCTCGGATTCACCGTGGCCGAGGAGCGCTCCGAGCGCTACGTGATGACCTGCGACCCACCACGGCAGTAGACTCCTCTCGCGCCGTCGCGCCGGCCCAGGGAGCAGAGGAATGAGCGTGTTAACGCTGTGCCTGTATCTGCATGCGTCCGCGCCGTCTTCCCGTCCGCTGGCCCTGGCGATCGACGGCGAGCCCGCGGCCACCATCGTCACCGCATCGAACCCCACGCCATCGGCGGCGTTGGCGGCCGCGGAACTGCGGATGCATGTGCAGCAGATGACGGGCGCATCCCTTCGCATTGCGACGGACGCAGATGACGTGTCGGGCGCGCGCGTCCTGGTGGGACACAGCGCGGCGACACGCGCTCTGGGCTTTGCTGTCGATGACCTCGCGTCACAGGAGTACATGATCCGCTTCCTGCCGGACACTCTGGTGCTTCTGGGCAGGGACCGGGAGGAGAGTGAGAGCGCCTCGACAGAGCTTGGTTACGACACGTACGGAGCCCCGATCGCATCGTACCGACGGGCAATCGACTACGCCGCCGCTACCGGCTCGACGTCGGACGCTCCGCGCGAGCTGACGCTTCCCGGCCTTTTCGACGACCAGGGCACGTGCTACGCGACGTACGCATTCCTCGAGCGGTTCTGCGGAGTACGGTGGTACGGCCCTTCGGTGCTGAACATCGTCGCTCCGCGGACCGACACGCTGATTGTCGAGGGCGAGGACGTGCGTCGGTCGACTTCGCTCCGCCATCGGCACGCGACGGGCGGAAGCTGGCCGATCGTAAACGCGCAGTGGGGCGCGCCGACCGAAGACCAACTCCGGCTCTACTGGCGGCGCATGCGCATCGGGGGCGAACGGTGGGCCGGCAACCACACGATCTGGACGAAGACCGTCGCCGAGGTGTTCAGCGACCCCGCGTATCAGGCCGTGGGACGTGGCGCCGGTAGCCAGCTCTGCCTGACACATCCCAAGCTCGTGCAGGACATGGCGCAGGCGGCGCGCGAGTTCTTCGACGGAGACGCCCTGCCCGAGGGTCTGAAGGCGATGGGCGACCATTTCGGCGTCGTGCCGGACGACAACGCCTCGTGGTGTGAGTGCGACAGCTGCGCCGAAGTCCTGGCCGTGAGTCGGCGGGACAAGCGCGGCCACGGGATGTTCAGCAACGCCGCGAGCAGCTACTACATCTTCCAGTTCGTGAACGCCGTCGCCAAGGAGGTCGGGGATTCACACCCGGATCGGTACATCTCCGCGTTGGCGTACGCGTCGTACGCGTATCCGCCACTCGGCCTGGACCTAGAGCCGAACGTGAGCGTCGCTCCGTGCCTACAGATCTGCTACGGCTACGTGACGGACGTCTTCGCGAACGACGCGGAGCTGTACCGCCTGTGGCTCGAGGCGGGCGACCGGCCGATCTACCTGTGGAACTACTTCCACCACCCGCTGGAGCCGGCGCTCATCGAGGGGTGGAACGCGTTCCCGTCATTCATGCCGGAAGTGATCTCCCGCGAGGTGAAGCAGTACGCCCGCGACGGGGTCCGAGGCGTCTTCCTGTGTGGAATCGGGCAGCAACTCGATTACTACCTGTACATGCGCACGGCGTTCGACGCGGACACCGACCTCGAAACCACCGTCGCGGAGTTCTTCGACGGGTACTTCGGCGCCGCCGCACAGCCGATGCAGCGCTTCTACGGGCGCATAGCGGACATCAACCGCGAGGAAGGCGTCATCGGCACGTCCCGCGAGAAGTCATGGGGCACGCTGGGCACGCCGGGCCGCATGTCTCGGCTGGAGGCCGACATGCAGGCTGCGACCGACGCGGCGTCCACGGATGTCGAGCGTTGGCGTGTGGAAACTTGGCGCCGCGGCGTTTGGGACTACATGCGGGCGGGTTACGACGAGTACCACACCGGCGCCGAGTGAAGCCGGCCGGGCGATGTCGCCTGCACGCATGCCGGGTCGAGTCTGGGATACCATAGCGCTGGCGAGCGCGCCCATCGCCGCAGCGGACGATGCCGCTGCCGAGCACGCATCCCGTCATCTGCAATGCCGCGGCGTCGGTGGACGCCAGCGTGGCCGTGCCCGCATCCGGGCCGCGCAGTCACTTCACGGGATGTGCCATGACGCGTCGGCTGCGATCCGACCTCATCTACGCACTGACGCTCGCCGCCCTCTACTACTTGGCGGGGCGACTGTCGCTGCTCCTGACCATCCGGGGTGGCCACGGGGCGCCCGTCTGGCCGGCGGCGGGCATCGCGTTGGCGTTCGTCCTCGCGCGCGGGTATCGCGTGTGGCCAGGCGTGTTCCTGGGCGCGCTCCCGACCAATCTATACAGCACGCTCTCGGTTGGCGGCGGCGATCTCAGTCTGACCGCTGGGATTCTGGCGACGAACTCGGCGTGCGGAGCGACACTACAAGCGCTGGCCGGCGCGTACCTCGTGCGCCGGCTTGTCGGTTTCCCGAAGGCGCTGGAGGACGAGGGNGCGGCGGCCCTGTTCGTTGCGTTCGCCGGGCCTGTCGCGTGCTGTGTGTCCCCTAGCGTCGGGGTGACNGGGTTGCTGCTCAGTGGCGCGGTGTCGTTGGCGCAGTACGGCATGACATGGTGGACCTGGTGGGTAGGGGACAGCATCGGCGCGCTCGTGTTCGCTCCTCTGACTCTCGTGTGGCTGCCCGGCGCCCGAGGCATGGTGACGCGGCGTCGGGTGGCCGTGTCCGCGCCGCTACTCCTCCTCTTTGGCGTGACCGTCTTCCTGTTCTTCCGGGCCGGCGCATGGGAAGCGGATCGCGCGCAGGCCCGGTTCGAGCGCCAGGCGCGGGAGATGGGCGACCGCGTTGCTGAAACCGTCACGTCGTATGCGGAGATCACGAAGGCGATCGCCGGCCTCATGGAGGTGGCGCCGGACGCGAGCCGCGCGGAGTTCGCACGCTTCGCGGATCGCTTCGTACACCCCGGCGTCCAGGCGCTCTCGTGGGTTCCGCGCGTAGGGGATGCCGAACGGGTGGAGTACGAGGGGCGCGCCCGCGCCGGGGGCATCGCACGCTTCGCGGTCACGCAGCGGGACAGCGGCGTTCTCGTCGCGGCGACGCGACGCGACCAGTACTTCCCCGTCTTCTACATCGAGCCGCACGTCGGGAACGAAGCCGCCCTCGGGTTTGATCTGGCTTCGAACCCCGCGAGGAAGCTGGCGCTGGAGCGCGCCGCGACCACGGGCGAGGCGACCGGCACCGAACCGATAACTCTCGTTCAGGAAACCGGCAGGCAGCAGGGATACCTGGTGCTTGCCCCGGCGTACACGTTCGCCCCGACGGCCAACTCCACGTCCCGCGAGCTACTCGGCTACGCCTCGGGCGTGTTCCGCGCCGGCGACATCGTGTCGGCCGCGCTCGCGACGACGGATGGCGCCGAGATCCGCCTGTCGATCGTCGACCAGACCGATCCCGCGACGCCCGTTTCACTGTACGAGTCCGACGCGGAGGGCGGCGAGACGACCCCGCTCAACGCGCCCGACCTGACGCACTCGCGCGACCTACACATGGGAGGCCGCACGTGGCGGCTGCGGTTCACGCCGACGGAGCGTTTCGGGGCGACGCTGTCGCGGTGGCAGGCGTGGGGAGTGCTGACCGCGGGTCTTCTCTTCACGGGCTTCGTCGGGATGACGCTGCTCGTGATGACGGGCCGGACGGGGCGTATGGAGCAGCTCGTCGAGGAGCGAACAGGCGAGCTTGCGCGAGCGCACGCGGACCTGCAGGAGCGGTCGTCGCGCCTCGAAGCGGTGCACGACGCCGCGGCCGACGGCATCCTCACCGTCGACACGACCGGGGGCATTGAGTCGGCCAATCCAGCGGCCGCGCAGGTGTTCAGAGCGGCCGACGACGAGGTAGTCGGCGCCAGCATCGCCCGGTTCCTGACGCGCGAGGATCTTCCAGCGGCCATGGAGTGGGTGCAAACGATCGCTGCCGGCGCCGACGACGGCGAGACGGCCGAACGGCGCCAGGTTACCGGCCGCCGCGCCGACGGGAGGCCGTTCCCGCTGGAGCTTTCGATGACGGCGCTAGATGTCGGCGACCGACGGATGGCCCTCTGCGTGGCGCGCGACGTGTCGGAACGCCACGAGTTTGACCGCATCAGGGACGAGTTCGTGTCCACCGTTAGCCACGAGCTTCGAACGCCCGTGAGCGCAATCAAGGGGGCCGTCGATCTCGTGGCTGGCGGCATGGCGGGCGATGTGTCCGCGGGTGCGCAGTCGATGGTCGAGATCGCCTCTCGGAACGCGGACAGGATGCTCCACCTCGCCGACGACATTCTGGCGCTACAGAGCCTC
>NYZG01000012.1 GCA_002687025.1 Candidatus Poribacteria bacterium | reverse complement strand
CTGGGCGGCCACATGGTTGAACGATTCCCAGGCCTTACTCACCTCGACTACTACGCCGTCGTCACGTCGGCGAATGCTCTCCAGGAACTCCGGGAACATGGCCCCGGGCGATTCCTACGCGTGGCAAGTACGACCGGTCCAGGTTACCGGCGAGAGAGGACCTGGTGGCGCTCGAAGACCACTGGGCTCCAATACGTGAGGGTCAGCAACACGCCGCGGCCAGGAGCGACGGCGACCGAGTGGGTCGGGCCGCTGGATGCTGAACTCCCGCCAGAGTACCAGTACCGTACGCCCCGCTAGGGATAGTGCGGCTCTAAGGTTTGCAGGCGCTCCTGGTCGATGTGGATGGTCTGCTCTTGGGTCTGTCTGACAAATCGGATTCGGTGTTAGCCTGTCGATGGTTGTTGGAACCGATCGACAGGAGGAATCCGCGTGTTACGAGGTGATCTGGACGACGCCCAGTGGGCATGGATCGAACCGGTGCTGCCAACGAGCAACGGTCGCGGAAGACCGTGGCGCTGCCACCGCACCGTGGTGAATGGCATCCTCTGGATACTGCGCACCGGGTCCCCGTGGCGCGATCTGCGCCGGAGCTATGGACCGTGGCAGACCGTCTACTACCGGTTCGTTCGATGGCGACGGGAAGGGGTATGGATGCGCATCTTCCTGCGTCTGCTGGCTCATGCCAACGCCACCGGTCGCATTGCGTGGAGCGGCTGTGCGGTCGACGGGACATATGTCCGTGCTCATCAGCACGCTGCGGGAGCGCCGCGTCGTGTAAGTCCGGAGGAAAAGGGGGTTCCACTCCTATCCCGGATGAAGCGCTTGGACGCAGTCGTGGTGGCATGACGACGAAGGTGCATCTCGTCACCGAGGGGAACGGATATCCATTGGCGTTCGTCCTGACACCTGGAAACACCCATGACTCGAAGGCGCTGGAACCGGCGTTGGATGCCATCTGTGTCCCCGGTCGTCGTGGTCGTCCTCGCAAGCGTCCCGACTCCCTGGTCGCCGACCGTGGCTACAGCTACGAGCGTTGCCGGGACGCGCTACGGAAGCGTGGCATCTCGCACGTCATCCCAGAGCGTAGCGACCAGCGCAAACGTCGTTCACGTCACCCGGGTCGTCGTCCGAAGTTCGACAAAGACCTGTATCGCGAGCGCAATCGCGTAGAACGCGCGATCAGCCGGATCAAGCAGTTCCGCCGCATTGCCACGCGATANGAGAAGCGCGCGTGGAACTATCATGCCTTTGTCCTCATCGGAGCCATCGTGGTCTGGGTCAAGCATTTGTCAGACACGCCCTAGTGCGCCCTGTTGCGGAGGTCCATTTCCTTTGAGGACGCTAATCACCGGCGGCTGCGGGTTCATAGGGTCGCGGCTCGCCGCGGCATTACTGGACGATCCATCTGCGTCGGTTCGACTTGTGGATGACCTTTCCGTCGGTTCGCCCGAGGCGAACGCCGACCTGCCGGTCGCTGAAATCCCCCGTGACGACTTCGCGTCTCGCTCCAACGGCGACTTCGGTCGGGCCGAGTTCATCGTCGGCGATGTGCTCGACGCCGCGTTCATGGCCGATGTCGTCAAGGATGTGGATGCCATCGTGCATCTCGCCGCGGAGTCTGGCGTGCCGCAGTCGATCGAGCAACCTGTGGCGGCAACACGGGTGAATGTCATGGGCACGCTGAATTGCCTCGAAGCGGCGCGCGCCGCAGGCGTTCGACGCTTCGTCTTCGCGTCGAGTTCGGCCGCGGTGGGCAACTCGGAAATGCCGGTGCACGAGCGACGCCCCACCAACCCGCTGTCACCCTACGGCGCGAGCAAGCTCGCCGGCGAAGGGTACTGCTCGGCGTACTTTCATGCGTACGACATCGATACGGTCGCGTTGCGGTTCGGGAACGTCTACGGCCCGGGCTCGGGACACAAGACCAGCGTCGTGGCGAAGTTCATCCGGCAGGCGACCGCGGGCGANACNCTCGAGATNTACGGCGACGGNTCNCAGACGCGCGATTTCATCTATGTCGACGACCTCGTCGAGGCGATCCGGCTGGCGACGCGCGCTGAAGGCGTCGGCGGCGAGGTGTTCCAGATCGCGACCGGGTCAGAGACGACTATCGGCGAACTCGCTGACGGCCTGGTGCGCGTGCTGAACGGCTCGGGCCACGGCGTGCAGGTGCGGTACACCGAGCCGCGACGTGGCGATGCGCAGAGGAACTTCTCGGACACCTCGAAGGCGCGTGATATGCTCGGGTGGCAGCCGCGCGTCGGCTTGCGCGAGGGGTTGCGGCGCACGGCGGAGTGGTTTGGCGTCGGCGGCGACGCGTAGGCGCCGCCCCGGTCGCACGGCCGGCCTGCGAACGGCTCGTCCTTCCGCATGGGCTTCGGCACGCCCGTCCGCACGCGCTTCCACACACTGAACTAGGTTAGGCATGGCTGAGCGCCACGAGCTCCCTACCGTCGTGTTCGTGGCCGGAGCGTCGCGGTCGGGGTCGACGGTGCTGGACATCGCGTTGGGGTCCAACCCGGACTTCGTTTCGGTCGGTGAACTCAGGCGGCTACAGGGCTACGCGCGCCGAGACCACGAGTTGAGCGGCGCTCGGTCTACGACCTCGGAGCTGCGGTGCACATGCGGCGCGTGGGTGGACGAGTGCCCGTTGTGGCTTAGCGTCGAGCGGGAAGCCGGCTTGTCGTTTCGCGAAACGCCGTTCAAGAGCAGCGGCACGGTCGCGTGTCGCCGCGCCGTGCAGGCCGCATACCTGATCGCGGGACCCCGGGCGGCGTACGCCGCCGCAGTGAGCACTCGTTGCGGCAAGCGCGAACTCGCAGTCGCCCGCAACTGCTTCCGGGTGTACGATGCGATCGGAGCCGTCACAGGGAGTCGGTACATCGTGGACTCCTCCAAATCCATATACCATTACGCGCTGCTTCGCTCGCACGACGCGCGTCGCGTTCGACTTATTCTGCTGGCCAGGGACGGCCGCGCCGTGACCCACAGCATGATCCGCGGCGACCGCGCGACGCACTGGCCGGCCGGGACGCCACCGGCGACGCAAGCCGCGCGGGACTGGGCGCGTCAGACGCGGTCCATGCGACTGCTCTCGCGCAGGACTCCGTCCAGCGAGAAAGTGACTCTCCGCTACGAGGAACTGTGCTCGGACCCGGCGCGGGAATTCGAGCGCATCGCACGGATGCTCGGCGCGCCGTCGCTGGAGCCACAGCTCGCGCCGGATGTCCGGCACAATATCGGCGGGTCGCCCAGCCGTCTGGAACGGCACACGGAGATCCGTCTCGACGAACGCTGGCGCGACGACCTGTCCGAGAGCGACCTCGCCATGTTCGAGCGGGCCGCGGGAGCGACGAACCGGCGCATGGGATACTGCTAGCGAAGCGGGAGCGGTCGGGCGACTATGGAACGGACGCCACTCATATACATCGTCGGCACGGGCCGATCTGGCTCGACGCTGCTGGACCTGATGCTGGCGGCCGACCCCCATGTCACAGGTGTTGGCGAGTTCTCGAACTTCACGGATTGGGTGAAGCAGGACGACCCGTGCACCTGCGGCCGGCCGGTCGGCGCGTGTGAGTTGTGGGGGCCCATCCTCGCCGCCGTGCCGGAGGCCGCCGAGGTGGATGTCTCCTTCGGCGTCGGCCTTCGCCGACAGCTCAGCCGGGCGCTTCGGTGCATCCTCGGGGCATCGCTGACCGCCGAGGAACAGGCCACGGCGCGGGTGAACCACGAGCTGCTGCGCCGCGTCGTCGGCGCGACCGGGAGCGCCTACGTCGTCGACTCGTCGAAAGATCTGGGGCGGGCATGCCTGCTGTACCTCAGCGGCAGATTCGACATGCACATCATCCATCTCGTGCGCGACGCGCGAGGCGTGGTGTTCTCGCGATCCAAGACGAAGCCGCGAGAGCAGTTCGTCCGCGAACGCCCCGACTTCGCGGAGAGGGCGGAGCGCTGGCCAGAACGGAAGCGCCTCCGACCTACGGGCTATACGTACCGCCGATGGATGGCGTTCAACGCGGCGATCCTTGCCGTGGGAGTCACGCGGTGGCGTCGGCACTATCGTCTCGTTCGCTACGAGCGGCTGGCGGCGGAGCCGGAACGCGCCATGGCGGAAATCCGCGAATGGCTGGGACTGGCTGTCCACGTGGCGCCGGCGGAGGCCGCCATCGACGCGCACAACATCGGAGGGAACCGCATGCGCTTCAAGCCGGTGACCGAGGTGCGCGTTGACGACGAGTGGCGGAGGTCCCTCGGGAAGGGCCCACGCGCGCTGTACGCGCTCTATGGAGTGCCACTGGTCGCCGCGCTCTGCAACGTCGTGGCCCGGCGTCGCCCGGCGCCCCCGACGCATGGCGCATGACTTGATCGCGCCGCAGGCGCGCTGCGCTGACGGCTCCGCGCCATGAGGCGAATCCGCGGCATTGAGGCGCTACGGCTCGGGGCCCGTCGTTCGTTCGTGCTCATGGGCGCGGGGATGGCTCTCGGGCTGGTGATGCATTCCCTCGCGGCGCGCCGGCTGGGCGTCGTCGAGTACGGCGTGTTCACGTACGCGCTGAACGGCGCCACCCTCGGATCGCTCCTGCTGACGCTGGGCTGGCCGACATCGGCCATGCGATTCGTGGCGCAGTACCGTGAGAAGGAGGAGTGGGGGCTCCTCCGCGGCCTGGTGACCCGGTCGCATCAGGTGGTTCTCGTTGTGTCGTGCGTGAGCGCATTGGTCGTCGCGCTGGTGGGGCGATACGCGCTGACGTCTCCATCCGCCCGATTGAGCGCCACCCTCATCGCCCTGATGCTCCCGGCCATCTCCCTGGGCCTGTTGCGCATACGGCTGCTGCGGGGGCTGCTGCGCGTTTCCGACAGTATCGTTGCGGAGCGACTCGCGATCCCCCTGATGGTCGTCGTGGGACTGCTCGTTCTCCCTGCCTCCAGCGGCGCACACGTTGTCCTGCTATGGGTCGCGGCGGCACTGGTCCTGCGTGCTGTCGAGACGGCGCGGCTGCGCTCCGCGCGGCCGGGCGGGGTCGCGGACAGCGCGCGGGCGTATCGTACAGGCGAGTGGGGGCGCGTCGCCATCGGCATCGCGCTTGGAGAGGTCGCAAGGGCGACCCTGGCACGGGGCGACACGATGATGCTCGGCGCCATGTCGGGCATGCAAGACGTGGCCGTGTACGGCGCGGCGCGTCGTGTGGGCATGCTGATCACGTTCACGCTCAACGCGGTTAACGCCATCGCCGGCCCGCTGCTCGCGTCAGCTTACCACGGCGGCCGTTCTGCCGAGTTTCGGCGGGTGTTGCGCAAGTCGGCCCTTTGGTCCATGTTGGGAGCTCTGCCCGCGTTCACATGGGTCATGGTGGCTCCCGAGAGCGTGCTGTGGCTGTTTGGGCCGGAGTTCCGCGGTCACGGGTCTCTCGTGCGGGTAGTGGCTCTCGGACAGTTCGCCAACGCGGCCACCGGGCCCGTCGTCATGGCGCTACTCATGACCGGGCGCCAACGTCGATACTCGCTCTCCGTCGTTGTCGTCGCCGTGGCCAACCTCGCCGCGAACGCCTTCATCATACCGATGTGGGGGCTGTACGGCGCCGCGTGGATCGCAGCCGGATGCACCGCGAGCCTGAATTGCTGGCTGTTCGTGCAGGCCCGGCGGGCCGCGCCGGCCGAGGCCGCGCCCGAGGCCGCGGGCAAAGCCTAGGGAGGCAGCGGCGATGGACCAAGCGCTGGTACTGCTGGCACTCGCCGTGTACCCCATCGCCTCGGTCACGCGGATGAAGCTGTATCTGTTCGCGTGTGGCGCCATGGCGGTCGTGTATGTCATCAGCCACGTGTTCAAGGGGACGGCTCCGCTGGCGACCATCAGGCTTGGGTGGCCGGTGTACGCGTTCGTGGCGTTGGCTGCGGCGTCGACTGCGTGGTCGATCGACCGATCCGGCACTCTCGTCAGCTTGACGTGGCTCGTCGCGTCGGGCGCGGTCTTCCACGCGTCGCTGACTCTGTTCCGCCGGCAGGGCCGCGCGTGGATGACGCGTGTGGCTCTGTTCGTCCCGGTTGCGTGGGTGTGCGTCGCGGCATGGGTGATCCTGCGGTGGGGGTCGTTTCGCTCGACCTCGGTTGAGATGGGCGCGGTTATCGGCTCGCTGTCGAACCAAGGGCCGGCGGTGACCGAGTTGGCCGCGCCATACCTCCTGTACATGGTCGTAGCCGAGCCCCGTCGGCGCCTCGCGACGTTCGGGGCGATCGGATGCGCGCTGTTTCTCGTGGTGGCATCGCAGAGCCGCGGCGCTTTACTGCTACTCGGGGTCACTGTAGCATTGGTTGCGGTCCTGTTTGGGAGGACGACGGGGACCAAGGTCCGCCGGACGATCGCGCTGGCGGTCATCGGCGCTGGCGTCGTCGCGATTCTCTGGGGCGTGCTCGGGCCAGCTTACTTCAGCGAACCGATCGAGCGGCTTCGCAACTCGCGCATGTTCGACGCCAGCGACATCGACATACGCTCCGTCGATGAGGCCGACTACCAACGGACCGTGATGTACCTCGAAGGGATCAACGTCATACGGGCCCACGGGTCAACGGGGATAGGCTACGGCGCGCTCGCCTCCTACATCGAGGATATCTACGGCTGGCGACTCATCTCCCACAACATCATCATCACGGCGTGGGGTGAGATGGGCCTGGCCGGGCTGGCCTTGGCGGCTATCATCGCGGTTGTCGGCACGCGGCGAGTGTGGATCGCGCGGTCGGCCGCGCGGCGCGTTGACGCGCGGGTGTTCTACTTCCACACCGCTACTCTGATCGCATGGGTTGTGGCGCTGATGCACGCGCAGTTCCGACCGCAACTCAGCAACCCCATGTTCCACGTCTTGGCCGCGGCGGTGTTTGCGGCCGGCGTCGATGCCGCGCCTGGGAGCCCCGATGCACGTCATTCTGGTTAGCGGCCCCAACAGAGCGCACAAACTGCTCGTGTTGCTCGACGGCTTCGACATCACGCACGTGCAGGGCCTGCGCGATGTAGGCCGGCTGCCCGGACTGGCGCGCCGGCGATCGGTCGTGGTGGTCGACTCG
>NYZG01000011.1 GCA_002687025.1 Candidatus Poribacteria bacterium | reverse complement strand
TGGTGACGCAGGATGTGCAGATATTCCACGCCTCGGTGCGCGACAACCTGGCGCTGTTCGGCGAGCACGTCGGCGACGCCCGCATACTCGCCGTCCTCGACGACCTGGGGCTGTCGGACTGGGCGAACGGCCTCCCCGACGGGCTCGACACGGAGATTACCGCCTCCTCGCTGTCCGCGGGCGAGGCGCAACTCCTCGCGTTCACCCGCGTGTTCCTGCGCGATCCCGCAGTCGTAATCCTCGACGAGCCGTCGTCACGCCTTGACCCCGCCACCGAGCGGCGCATCGACATGGCGGTCGGCAAGCTGCTCGCCGGGCGCACGGGGATCATCATCGCGCACCGCTTGGGAACGGTGCAGCGCGTCGACGACATCATGATCCTGCAGGACGGCGCCATCCGCGAGCACGGCGCACGCGCTGAGCTTGTAGCGGACCCGGAATCGCGCTTCTCGGAGCTCCTCCGCACCGGACTCGAGGAGGACATGGCGTGACCACAGGCAAAGCCGCCCTAAGCCTTCTGCGCTACCAGCCGCGCAGCTTCCTGCTCACCATCTTCTTCCGCGGCCTGGACGATGTCGTCCCCTTTCTCAACGGCCTGATAATCTGGACTTTGTCCATTGGCAGGTGTAGAACGCGACCTCAGTGCGACGGCATTCGCACTTTGAGCAGGAAGGTCGCGTCATGGTTCGGTTCCCCACGGAGATGGCTCCCACCATCAACGCGTTCTCGTGTCTGTTCTCCCGCCGCGTGTTCCAACACGCCCAAGTGCTCCTGATGGGGACCATTCTCGCGCCAGGTCAGCGCATGGTCACCAGCGCGCTCCGGGTGTTGGGTTTGGACCAGGAGTCGTCGTTCCAGAACTACCATCGTGTTCTGAATCGCGCCAAGTGGTCCGGTCTCGCCGCTGCGGGAATCCTGCTGCGGTTGCTGGTGTGCGCCTTCGCCCCTATGGGTCCACTGATCGTCGGCATCGACGAGACGCTCGAGCGTAGGCGTGGCAAGAGGATTACCGCCAAAGGAACCTACTACGACCCGGTGCGATCGAGTAAGGACATCATCGTCAAGTCGACCGGTCTTCGGTGGATGTCGATGATGTTGCTCGCGCCGATTCCCTGGGCGGGCTGCGTCTGGGCGCTTCCATTCCTCACCGCGTTGATGCCTTCGAAGCAGCACTGCGAAGAGAAGGGGCGTCGCTACAAGACAACCAGCCAATGGGCTCGGCAGATGATCTCCCAACTACGCCGTTGGATGCCGCAGCGCGACATCGTCGTGGTGGCCGACGGCGCCTACTCGGTTCTCAAGCTGCTGGGACACTGTATCTCACTCCCGAAGCCGGTGACGATGGTGACCCGTCTCCGCCTGAACGCGGCGTTGTATGATCCTCCCGCGCCGAGAAAGCCGGGACAGCTGGGAAGATACCGGCTCAAGGGAGACCGCCTGCCGACGATCCAGTCGATCATCGAGGACGAGAACACGCGCTGGACGCGTATCGTCCTGCCCAAGTGGTATAGCCACGAGCAGCGTCCGCTCGAGATCCTCTCGGCGACGGCGCTTTGGTATCACATCGGCGCCAAGCCCGTACCGATCCGCTGGGTGGTGGCGCGAGATCCGCTGGGGAAGTTCCCGACACAGGCGCTACTGTGCACCGATCCGTCCGTAGAGCCGTCGCAGATACTCTCCTGGTTCATGCTCCGATGGCAGTTGGAGACCACGTTCCAGGAAGCGCGGACGCATCTGGGCATCGAGACGCAGCGCCAGTGGAGCGATCTGGCGATTCAGCGCGCGACGCCAGCATTGCTGGGTCTGTATTCCATCATCACGCTGATGGCGGATCGACGTGCGAAGCGCGGAGCCCTGCCCATCCGAGGCGCTGCCTGGTATGCCAAGGGGAAGGTGACGTTCTCGGACGCCATTGCGTCTGTACGCCGCTTGCTATGGGCGGTTTCCATTTACAGCATGTCCCCGGAAATCAGCGATGTGCGGAAATTGAAGAGCCAGATGGTCGATCGCCTGACCAATGCCCTCTGCTACGCTGCATGAACGGACAAAGTCCAGATNANGAGCGTCNNGATACAGGAAAGTGGATGCTGTCAGATGACCCATGACTACAGGAAGGGCCGTGGCGGAATGCAGTCGGGGCCGCAACCTCATACGCGCGACGTCCGATGGGAGATTGTGCACGAGATCGCTGAACGTGCCAGGGCCGCGCACGGCGACAGTCTACTGGCCGTCGGAGTGTACGGATCCATGGCGCGTGGGACAGATGCGCCATATTCTGACGTCGAGATGCTGTGTGTGCTGCGAAACGACGCGTCGCACGAATCGCACGAATGGTCTGTCGGCCCGTGGAAGGCAGAGGTGGGAGTGCTAAGCCGTGCCGCGATCATCTGCGATGCCGGCACGCTGGACTTCGATTGGTCGCTGACCCAGGGAGCTTATCTCGACCTGCACGCCATCCATGATCCGGCGCACTTCTTTCCCACCTTGCGCGAGCATGTGTTCGGGCATTCGGTCAGCCAGTTCGATCAGGAGCTGCACGCGACACTGATCGGGGAGTTGTACGAAGTCGTCGCCAAGGTGCGAAATGCCCTCGAGACCGGCCACCATGACTATCTGCCACTCCTCGTAGCCAAGACGGCAACTGTAGCCACGTTCGCAATCGGTCTGGCGAACCGTCACTGCTACACAGGCGCGGCGGTCATGCTGCGGGAGGCGTTGGCGCTTGATGATCGACCCGATGGCTACGATGACCTGTGTCGGTTGGTGATGCGCGGTGATCTGACAGACGCACGGCGCATCCTGGGGCTGTGCGATGCCCTATGGATGGGCGTTGAGCTGTGGGCGAGCAACAAGGGCATCACACTCTACGAATCCCGCCGTGTGCCGTTCTGATGCACAGAGCATGGGCAGCCGATAGGCAGTTCGCTACGGGCGAGCTAACTGACAGCCTCGGTCGCGCGACCGCCTACCGCCGCCCTCCCTTAGCCTTCCTCAAGGCCCGGTCGACGGCGCCCGGTTCGTGTTCGATGATGTGCATCAGGGTCTGGGTGCTGCGATTCAGGCGCCGCCGACCTTGCTCCCAGTCCTGGAGCGTCGCGAGAGGCAGTTCGAATCTGTCCGCGAACTTGGCTTGCGACAGACCCATCGAGTCTCGGATCTCCCGCACGTCGGGCACGCGCCGCATGCGGGCCAATTCGTCCGCGGTGAGTGGCGGATTATCTGGGTCGCGGCTCGCCGCCGCGCGGACCTCCTCGTCTGTGAGCGCATCGAACGCTTCCCAGTCCACCGCATGTTCCGGCGGCCGGCTGACGTCAACCGTAGTTCTCACGGTAGTGTCGGAATCTCTCGTCATCATCGGCCTTCCGTGCCGAAATGAGCCGGATTGCTTCGCCGACTTCCGTGTATGCCACGACCAGAACGCGCCCGTGCACCGAACCGATGGCGCGCCAACGCTCCTCGCCGTAGTTCTCGCGATCATCGGCCTCCTCGAGGGCGCCCGATATTGACGCAGTGGGGATGCTGCGGCAGGGCGAGCCGTATCGAAAGTTCCAGCGCGGAGAAACCTGGAAGAAAGCGCGGTTTCCTTGAAGGGTCGAGATTGGGTTATATTGGCGAGACGGCGTCTGACCATCAGGTGATGGGATCTTGAGTCGTTTCTGGAGGGCGTTCAATGCCACGCGCGCTGACAATATCCAACGAATCGATGCCAACGGTGATCCTGTGTCACCGGCAAGAACCAGATGAGGCCTCAATCGTGGATGCCCTGAACAACGCCTACACATCATTGCTCGATTATGGGGTGCAAGGGGCAGATTGGGAGCTGCAACGCGACAAGAACGGGGTCCTCAGAGTCACCTACGGGCGCTCCTTGCCGGAATCGCGCAGGAAGACCTTTCTGGTCCAGTGGGTCCGAGTTCCTGACGATAGCTGATAGGTCCGCCGCGGCTTGCTCGGACGTGCGGCGCCATTGAGCGCGAGCGGATTGTGTGGCGCGGACCATCGCGCGATGGTCGTGCGACCATCCGTGAGAGCGGCGACGGAAGACCTGCGACTGCACGTGCCCGTGGATTCTCGACAGACGCTGCTCCCGGCATGACATGCCACCATCTGCCGCAAGCGCGTGGCCGATGCTGGCCGCCTTCCCGTGAGCCACTTCGTGTCACCGGGGCGGCCGCGCAATGCCGACAGACCCTGAAGCTGACCCCGCTGCCGGGGCCAGCGCGGGGCTATCCCACCCAAGGCAGGTAGGCTGACTGCGCCTCGATCAGCTCATCCGCCAACGCGGTGGCCGTACCGACGGAATCGACCGCCCCGTCCAGCAGCAACGCCTGAATGAACTTGTCGCGACTGCCCTCCAGCGCGGCTTCCACGACCGTCTCAACCCACAGGAAGCGCGTCGCAAGCGTCCCGGCGATACCCACGGGAAGCGGCTTCTGCGCCAACGCGCGGAGCTGCCCACCATCGGCGACGGCCGGCGATTCGATGACCGCGTCCGCCGGCAGATTGGCAACCTGACCCGTATTCGGCAGGTTCGCGTGGAACACGCGCGTCACGCTGTTCCGCAGGCAGTGGATGATCTCCAACACGCGCTCGTGCTCGCCGCTGAACCGCGCGAAGTGGTCGTCGCCGAGAGGGTCGGGCGAATGCGCCTGCTCCGTCATCCGCGCGTACGTTCGGTCGCCGCCGGAAATCGTGCCCTCGAAGCTGTACACGTCCGTCCCGAGCGTCTTGCCGTAGTAGGTTCCCTCGCCGAGGTTCCGCGGGAAGAACTCCGTCACATGCCGGTCCAGCACCGCCGGGAACGCGCCGAACAGTCGCGTGAGCTCCCACGTGAACGGGTCGCGCAGCTCGTCGAGGGGAACGCCCTTCAGCTTCTCTTCCGCTATCTCCACGAGGCGCGGCATCAGATCACGTCCGTCGGCGCGAGCCTCGACGAACCACGTCAGGTGGTTGATGCCGATGGCCGTGTAGTCGAGGTCGTCGCGTTCGGCGCCCAACACCTCCGCCAGATATTGCGCCACGCCGAAGACGCCGTGACACAGCCCGACCACCTCGGCGCCGGTCGCCTTGCGGATGGCGCGGCATACCGGCGACATCGGGTTGCCGTAGTTGAAGAACAGCGCATCGGGAGCGAGGTCCACCACATCCTCGGCGACGCCGACCATCGCGGGGATCATCCGCATCGCGCGCGATGTGCCGCCCGGCCCCACCGTATCTCCCACCGGCTGGAAGATGCCGTGCTTGCGTGGGATGAGTACGTCCTGCTCCCACGCGCGCCTGCCCCCAACGCCGACCGTGCAGATGACCGCGGTGGCTCCCGGCAGCACGTCCCGCCGATCCACCGACGCCGTTAGCCCAATCTCCGGCCGTCGCGCGGAGATCATCTTGCTCGTGAGTCGCTCCGCGACCTCCAGCGCCGCCGGGTCCACATCCACCAGCGCGACATCGGCTTCCATGTCCCGCTGCAACAGATCGGCCACCAGCCCCTGCGTGAACGACGCGCTCCCCGCGCCTATCAGGACGATCTTCTCCCGCATGTCGCTGCCTTCCGTGTTGCGCCCAGCCTAGAGGCCGCCTTCGCTCTCGATGATGTATGGGCAGTAGAGGAATGCGTCGCAGTCGACGCCGCGCAACCGCGACAGATGCTCCGCCGCCAGTTGCGCGGGCATGATGTCCACGAGGAACTGCCATCCGTCGGGCATGTGGGGTACCGGCATCACAAGATCCGCCGCTTCGTCGGATACATCCGCGCCGATGAGCATGACCTTCGTCCCGAGGCTGCGCAGGTCTCTGACGAGTTCCAGGTCTTCGTCGTGCAGCGTCGCGGGATCGAGCCAGATGCCTACACGCAGGGAGTCGGTGACGACTTCCTGTGGGCCATGCCGGAACGACCCCGTGCCGAGCGCCGTGGCGGGCGCCTTCGCCGCCTCTTCCCACATTAGCCGAGTTTCGTAGCAGCTCGCCCGGCTGCCGCCCCGCGCGAGGAAATACGTCGGGGCCGATGTGTCGAACCAGTGGCTGTCGTCGATGCGCTGTCGCCACTCCGGCGCCGCGTCGCGCGACGCCTCCAGCCCCGTGCGCAGCCCGTCGGCGAGAGCAGCGTCACATCCGGCGACCAGCCCGCCAACGAGCGTTAGGGCGGAGTACATCGTTACGGATACCTGATGGTCGAAGGCGGCCTCGAGGCGTAGCGTCACATCCGCTTGGTCGGCGAGTGGGCTGTCGGGCGTGTTCGTCACCGCGATGACGCGCGTCCCCGCCGCGCGCGCCTTGGGTAGCGACTCGACGATCTCGATGCTGCGGCCGCTGCGCGACAACGCGATGAGCGCTGTGTTGGGTGGGAAGGGCGCGTAGTGCACCAGTTCCGACGCGTCGACCAGCCTGCACGGCTTGCCTGCGGCGTCGAAGCGCGCCCGCACCGCCATGCCCGCGTGCCAACTGCTGCCGATCCCGGTGACGAAGACATGATCGCTCTCGTCCACGACCCGAGCGGCTTCACGCAGCGCCGACGAGCCGTCGCCCGTCGCGTAGGCGAGCGACCCGAGCAACTCGTCCGGCTGCCGCAGGATGTCTTCGAGCAGCTTGGTCATCGCGATCTCCTCATCTGAACTCCCTGCAGCGTGTTCCCGCTCACGTCCTCGACCAACTGCCCGCGGAATCCACCCGCCTCGCTCAGACTCGCGCGCCCGCAACGATGCCCCAGACGTAGGCAGGCCTCGATGCCCCACCCGAGGATCCATCCGCGCAAGAATCCGGCGTCGAAGCAGTCGCCGGCTCCTATGGAGTCCACGATGCGCGGCGGCGGCGCTTCCTCACTGAGATCGAGCGACGACATGTCGTTCTCGTGGAATGCCGTCGCGCCATCCGCGCCCTGCTTGACCACTACCACGCAACCGAATCCCGCCAGCGTGCGGCCGGCGAGTTCTACATCGGACTCCCCGGCGATGGCGCACGCCTCGGTCGCGTTCGGGAGGAATACGTCGATCAGAGGCAGGATTTCATGCACGCCATCCCATGTCTCGGCGGGGTCCCAATTCGTGTCGAGCGATGTCGTCAGACCGGCTTGCCGACACCGCCGCAGCCAGGACGCCCACGTGGGACGTAGCAGGGACAGCAGGAAGAAGCTCGATATGTGCCAGTGCCGGGCGAGGGACGGCAGATCGTGCGTCAGATGCTCGGGCGCCGTCGCGTCGATGGTCCCCGCGTAGGTCAGCATGGTGCGATCTTCGCTCTCCTTCACGAGGGCGACGCCCAGACCCGTTCGCACGCCCTCGGCGCGTACGACGCGCTCCGTCGCGACGCCCAACCCCGCAAGCCGACCCGCGACGAAGTCGCCGAAGAGGTCCGCGCCGATGGACCCGAGAATCCCCGCGCGCGCGCCCAGCTTCACGAGTTGTCCGGCGAATATCGTCGCGGAGCCGCCCAGCTCGAGGTGGTAGTCGTCCACGAGTTGCTCCGCCTGCCCGAACCGGGGGACGACATCGCCCGTCAACACGAGATCGACGCAGAGATCCGCCACGCTCAGGACGTCTAGAGGCTTGTCGCGGTCGCGCGGCATGCGGCGGCGGTCTCCCGTGTTACCCACTCGGCCACGATAGCCACGACGGCATCCGTGAGCAAGCGCGGTGGTCACATGGCGCCTCGCGGGCTATCAATCCGCGACAGACCCAACCCTCGCAGGAGCGACGATATGGACGCGATTACCTGTCTCAAGACGCGACGTAGCGTTCGGCAATACGACGACCGACCGATCCCGCGCGAAACGCTGGAGGACATTGTCGACTGCGCGCGGTTGGCGCCCAGCGCGACGAACCGCCAGCCGTGGACGTTCGTCGTGGTCACCGATCGCGAGATGCTGACCGGCCTCGCCGACATCACCGACTACGGGAAGCACATCGCATCGGCGGCCGCGTGCATCGTCGTGTTCTGCGAGGACGTCACGTTCTACGTCGAGGACGGCAGCGCGGCGACGACGAACATCCTGCACGCCGCGTGGGCGCACGGCATCGGCTCGTGCTGGGTGTCCGGCGACAAGCGCCCATACGTGGACGAAGTGCGCGATATCCTCGGCGTGCCCGAGAGCTACCGCCTGGTCAGCCTCAATCCCCTCGGCTATCCGGCCGAGGACGGCGCCAAGAAGAAGCGTGAGCTGGATGACGTGATCCACTGGGAGCGCTTCTGAGCGGGTGTGGTTGTGCGGGTCGGGCGACTCAGCCACGCGAGGCGAAACCGGCTCGTAGGACAGGGCGGCGAGTGGCGCACGCGTTAAGGCACCGACGGGATCGATCGGCGCCACGACCGAGTTTCATTCGGGTGGTTCCATGTGCCATCGCGCCATGATGTGCGTCCGGCTTGCCACTCCGGCACGAATTGGTCACTTTAACAGATTTGACCAGTTGGAAGGCGGGCTTTCAGGAGCGTAGGCGAGAGAGCGTGGACGGACATCCAAACGAGACCGTTCTAGGATAGTGTCTCGTTGGGAGAGAGGCTGTCGCCCCAACGCTCGCGTCGCACTTTCTGGAAGGTCAGGAGAAACTGTGTATTCGTCATCTGAGATCCATGAGATAGCGCAGTTGTTCGGCTTTGCATTGCAGGATTTCCGAGAGATCACCACTGGATCGACATGGATGGGGCGGCGCTACGCGGTAGAGACGGATGCCGGCAAGCTTTTTCTTAAGGTGAGGAGTGAATGGTGGTCAAACGCGCAGGCCGAATACGTCTGCGGTTTGCTCGAACATCTCGAGTCCCACGAGTTCCCTGTTCCTTCTCTGCGCCGGGCGGTAGATGGACGACCTTTTGCTGTGTGGGGTGGGCACATTTGCGAATGCCATGAATTCGTCGTAGGAGAACCCTATGCGATCGGGGATCTTGACCACATTGCATCGGCAGCGCAGAGGTTGGCAGAATTTCATTCATTGACTCTCCGATGCCCACGCCCTGACGCCAACCTTGGACAAGATGTCGGATATCCGACGGAGGAGCGCATCCGATTCTTCGCGAAGCGGATCCGGGGGTTCTTTTTGGCACATCCTGAGGCCATCCACGCAGTTGACCAGTGCGTCGACGCGCTCATCAGTATGGATCCATGCCAC
This sequence comes from Candidatus Poribacteria bacterium, assembly GCA_002687025.1. Lineage (GTDB taxonomy): Bacteria > Poribacteria > WGA-4E. The sequence goes on along the minus strand of NYZG01000011.1, from coordinate 3,195 downwards.
AGCCTACCCTTGCCGAGGTCGTGCGCGGTCGTCCACGGAGACTATCACGCAGGGAACTTGATCTTTGATGCGGGCGGAGTGGTTGCCGTTTGCGACCTTGATCTAGTTCAAGCGGCCCCGCGGTCTTTTGACCTGGCGTATTTCCTCTACCGGGCCGCCGGGAAGTCCGTTCGCAGCGGCGGAGGCATCGCGAAGCTCGATCGGCAGGTCTGCGAAGTCTTCCTGGCGGCTTATCATCGACATCTCCCTGACTCCGTGCCGTCTACACCGGAAGAGGAGACCGCATTCGAGTTGCTCCGGTTTGCGCGGTATAACGCGCTGCTGACCGCCAACAGTACCCGGGATCCCGATCGGTTTCTCTTGTGGGTTGCGGACACTAATGCCTTGGCCCAGCAGCTTAGTCCATTGGCAGTGTCGCGATAGCGATCTAGGCCCGGCATTAGGCGCGTAGACTCATCCGGCGGCAACCGGCCGCCTACCAGCGATCTCAGAACACCGGTATCCAGTCGCCAAGGATAACCACCGGTGGGTAAGGACGGATCCTCCGCGACTGCTCCGGGAAATCAGCCGGTCAGCGCCTTTATCTCTTCGTTGATCGGACGCTCGAACGCTTCCCTTCCATCGCTACTCCGAACGAGACCCTTAAGGATAGTGTCTCGTTGCGAGTGCAAATGCATAAGCTGGTCACTTGGACAGATCTGACCAGCTCGCCGATGCCGTGAAGGAGTAGCCATGCGAGGTCGCGCCGCACGATGGAGGGCAGGAGTGCCGCGATTGTAACCCGTTCGCCAGGACGAGGATCGTCCAATCGCACTGCATCGCCATCATGTTCGGCTGGGAGCGGGGCGGAGCTGCGAGGATTCACCAGCCGGACAGGCGTCAGCGCTGAGATGCAGACCCCGTCCCGGGCCTGCCCGGGCACCAACTCATTGAAGCCATGTGATGGACGCAATACCGGCCCGGTCGAAGGTCAACGTGATGTGTGGCTTCGAACGGGCGTGGCGAGGCTGAGCCATGCCACGGGCGAGACATTTCTGGTACGGTCTCGCGGGGCATGCCTACGGCAGTATGGCGGGCCACCCGTGATACCTTGGCCCACCGTGGCTCCCGCTCCCCAGGACGAGCCCGGAAGGGCCTACGGTACGCGCGCGAGGGCTTCGCCGTACTCGCGGATCGGCGGCGGACCGTGCATGCGGTCGTAGTCCGCGTCGAGAAAGACGCCGAAGCTCGTCGCGGAACGGAAGCCCAACGACGCGTAGAACCGCGCGTCCTGCTCGATCACGTCGGCGTCGAACGGGATGCGCACGCTCGGGCGCTTCCAGCCCGAGAAGCGGGACGCGTCCACCCAGTACTCCAGGATGTGGGCGTCGCCCATGTCGAATGTATCGAACGTCTCGACGAGTCGGCGCAGGTTGTCCGCGTGTTCCACGTTCTTGGCGTCGGTGAGGTCGTCTAGCGGCACCGCGGAGTTCCGCATGATCGGCGCGTATTCGAGGAACATGCCGTCCGCGGGTCGCACGCGGGTCGGCGGCTCGATGGCGTTGTAGTAGGCGAGGTAGCCCATCCTGGCCTCGGGACGCACGTCCGTCAGGGCGAGGGCCAGCGCGTTCGTCATGAGCAGATTCTGGTCGCTCGCGGTGTATTCGCGACACGCCTCGCACGCGCACCACGGCTTCGCATCGTCCGCCCAGTAGTAGTAGCGGTTCGTCGTCGGCGTGAGCATCCGCGCGAGTTCGACGCCGCGCGCCCCTACGTATTCCAGCGCCTCCGCGGACGACGCGCACATGTTCGCGTCGGACACGCGGTCGCCGTGTTCGTCCATGCGGAACCACTCGGGGTGGTCGGGGAACATGCCCCGAGGCAGTAGCCAGCCGAGCGCGTGCAACTCGTACTCGACGTCGATCCCGGCCGACTCGGCCGCGTCGAGGCACGCGCGCCCCTCGTCACCGTGAATGAAGCGCACGCACTCGTCGATGCCCCCATGCAAGCCGAGGACGTTCAGAGACGCCGCGGCCATCCTGTCCACCCACTGGACGGCGATGCCATTGAGGTCGGTAGGGGTGAGGACGATGCCGCGACGTGTGAAGTTCATGTCCGCTCCTGCCTTCGGCAACGGTTCGCCACCGTTGCCGCGTAGCATAGCACGCCATCGGCGCCGTCGTGACTTGTCCGCCCCATTCACGCGACATATCCTAGCCGCGCTCAGGAGACAGGCATCCCCGCTCCCGTAAGGAGAACTCCCTTGGACGTTGCACGCATAGGCTTTATCGGCGTCGGCGGCGTCGCCGGCGGCCATCTGAACTACCTCAGCCAGTTCGAAGACGCCGAACTCGTCGCGATGTGCGATATCAACCCCGAGCAACTCGCAAAGCGGGCCGAAGACTTTGGCGTCGAGGACACCTACGCCGACTATCGCGACATGCTCGACAAGGCCGATCTTGACGCGGTCTACGTGTGCGTCCCGCCATTCGCGCACGGCTCGATAGAGGAGGATGTCGTCGCGACCGGCACGCCCATATTCGTCGAGAAGCCGGTGCATCTGGACATGGAACCGGCGATCAAGAAGTACGAGACGATCCGCGATTCCGGCGTGATTAACGCGGTCGGCTACTGTGTCCGCTATCTCGACACGATCGTCCCCCTGAAGGAGCGGCTCGCCGACCACAAGGGGGAGATGGCGCTCGGGGACTACATGGGCGGCGCGCCAGGCGGCTGGTGGCAGCAACGTGACAGATCGGGCGGGCAACTGGTTGAGCAGACGACGCACATCGTCGACACCGCGCTCTACGTCGTGGGCGATGTCGCGGCGGTCGGTGGCGGCTTCGCCACGCGGACGCCCATCAACGACACCGCGACCATCGACAACATGAGCATCGCGCACCTCTACTTCGAGAACGGCGCGATCGGGACGATCACGTCGAGCTGCGCGCTGTCGCAGGGGTTCAAGACGGGTTTGGACATATTTGCCCGGGACCTCGTCGTCGAGTTCACGTATGGTGGCATGAAGATCCGCACGCCTGAGGACACGTACGAGCAAGAAACCGGCAACGACATGTTCCCCGCCGAAGGGCGCGCGTTCATCGACGCCGTCAAATCCGGCGACCGATCGAGCATCCTCTGCGACTACGGTCAGGGGCTGAAGACACTGGAGGTGACGTTGCTCGCCTTCGACGCGTTCCAGCAGCGGACGGTGCT
>NYZG01000010.1 GCA_002687025.1 Candidatus Poribacteria bacterium | reverse complement strand
CTTCACCCCAGTTCGTGTAGTCGACGGGCTCGCCGGTAACCCAGCGCCACTCGCCTTCCGATCCCACGTCCGTCAGCCCGATCCAATGGCGCGTCGTCGGCCCGAACTGCTCGACGAGCCACGCCTGTTCGGCGGCGTCGCTGATGGTGACGAGGTGGCCACCCAGACGCTCGGCCGCCGCGTCGCACATCGCCCAAGTGCCGGCGTCGACTACCGCGTATTCGTGGCCCGTCGTTGGATTGACGATCCACGACGACACGGGCACGGCCGGCGACCTCGCGACGCGTCGACCGCGCGATTCGGCCGCGCGGGGTGTGGCGCGGGCGACCTGCCGTTGGCCCCGCGGCGCCCACACGGCGCGTGCCGCATGGCGCTCCCACGCTGCCCGCGCCACGGCCAGCGACAGCACGCCGACCGCAATTAGCGCAATCGGCCCGACGACACCTCGACGACGCTTGCGTCTCGAATCGGCATCGCGCGACATCTCTCTGCTCCGTTCGGTACGTTCTGGACCTGCGAGTTCGGTTCTTAGACGCACACGTCCTCGCTGTGGTTGAGGTACACGCCGCAGCCGTGGATTCCGACAACGCCGGAGACGCGTCTATCCGCCCTTGCGCGCCGTGATGTTTATGCGGTCGGTGTGACGGTCGTACTTCGTCAGCGTCCACGCCTCGAAGGCGCTGAGGTACTTGAGGCCGGCGCGCTTGAGGGCTGACCGGATGTCGCGCAGTTCGAATATCTTCTGCACGTGGGATTCGACGGACCGGGTGAACCCGCCGTCGTCGTCGCGGTAGAAGAACGTGATCTCTGTACGGCACACCTTGTCGTACTTCGTGTACACATTCTTCCAGACGAACGTGTACTCGGGATGGTTCTCCGCGAACGTCTTTCCGTGGAAGTGCCGCAGGATGTTGCGTTCGCTGATGACATCGAAAATGAACAGGCCGCCGGGGCTAAGCGCCTTCCCGACGCTGTCGAACGCCATCTCCAGTTCGGCGGCGCTCAGCATGTAATTCACGCTGTCGTAGAGGCATATCACCGCGTCGAACGCGGTCGCCATTCCCAGGTCGCGCATGTCGCCTTCGCGCCAGTCGATGTCGACATGGGCGCGCTCGGACTTGGCCTTCGCGACCTCCAGCATGCCAGGCGCCCGGTCGATGCCCACCACCTCGTACCCGCTCTGTGCAAGCGGTATGGCCACCGATCCTGTCCCACAGGCCAGGTCCAACACTCGCCTGGGCTCGACGCCATAGAGCCGAAACAGGTCCCCGACGTAATTCACCCAGCGGCCGTAATCCACGTGGCTCATCATGTCGTCGTAGGCGAGAGCGAACCGGTTGTACGGGATGTGCTCGTACTCGGACTCGCGGCCCAACTCGATGGCGGTCATGCCGTGGCCCAGGCTGTTCTCGCCAACGCCCAGCCGACGACAAGCGCCCCGTGCGCGCTGCTGGCCACGACTCCAGGCACGAGTGAACGCGTGCGCTCGAACAGGACACCGTTGGCAGCTCCGAGTGCGACGAGCGCGGCGAACGGAGCCACGACACTCGACCCGAGCGCGAACAGCAGCGCGCTCGCGATGACCGCCGCCGGCATCGGCCAACGCGCGCGAAGCAGGCGGTATGCCATTCCGCGGAAGAAGAGCTCGCCTGAGACCGGGCCGACGATGAGGGCCGCGGGCAGGATAAGCACCCATAGGGGGTCCATCATCTCGATCGGGAACAGATCCAGAACCCCTAGCGAGTCCACCGTGACCCACGACACCGAGCTCGCCACAACTCCGATAGCCCCACCGAACAGGGCGACAACGACGCCCGCGGCTGCGCCGATCAGGACGTGCAGCCCGAGGTTCTCACGGCGCAGCCCGAGGGAGCCCAATGACCAGCGGAACCGGCTAGCGAGCATCCACACCGTCAGCACGGTGAGAAAGGCGCCCATGAGGAGGAAGAACGTCCAGAGTATGTCCGGCCGCTGGGCAAGTTCCTGCGCCTGGGCGCGCGTGATGTCGGACTGCGGGATGCTACCCGAACCGATCAGCATGATCGCGGCCACGGCGAGGCCGAGGAGCGCGGACGTCAGGTAGAGAGCGAGGAGGTCCGGGCCGGTCCAGTCGGCCTGGATGTACTTGGGCACGTCGTCCTCGAGGATCCGCTGCTCACACGAGCCGCAGGCGCGTGCGTCTAGCGGATTGCGGTGCTGGCACTGAGGACACCGCCAGTGGTACGCGGGACGACGACGCCATACGAAGAACGGGAATCCAAGGACTCCGAGCACGAGCACGAACGTGATGCCCTGCCACAGACCCTGGGCGACTTGACCCATTCAAGCATCCTGCAAGAAGAGCGGGGCGACGCGTGTGGCCCGGGGAGGGATGTTAGCACCCGGGGTATGGGCGGGCAAGAACCCAGGACGGCGCCGATGTCCGGCGCCGGGGAGAGACGACCACGGCCGCCCCTCCCCACAGCGCGTGGCGCGCCTATTCAATGACGAATTCCCGGCCGGATTCCTGGCTCTGGTAGATGCCGTCCAGGATCTGCATGACCTGTAGGGACTCCTCCGGCGGCACCGGTGACGGTGCGCCGTTCACGATCGCCTGCGCGAACTCGACGCACTCCTGCGCGTGCGCCTCGATGGTGCTCGGTCGCAGCTTGAGAGACCGGTTGTAATACTGGCGCGTGTCGTTGTTCGCCTCGTACACCTCGAGCTTGGGCCAATGGCTACCGGCCTTGGTGCCGTACAGCCACATCTGCATGTCTTCACCCATCGTGTCGTGGTGAAGGAGCCAACTCACTTCGATGACCAGCGTCGCGCCGTTATCGAAGCGCACGAAGGCGGACGCGAAGTCCTCCACGTCGAATTCCTCGGGAATGGCCGCGCGGCCCCAACCCGTGAACGCGCCTGGAAGATGAGCCAACCCCGCGCGCGCGACGCCGGTAACGGTCCGCGGCTGGGGGTTGCCCATGAACCACAGCGTGAGGTCCAGGATGTGCACGCCGATGTCGATGCACGGGCCGCCGCCGCTGTGCCGCTTCTGAATGAAGCCCGCGCCGGTGGGCGCGCCGCCACGCCGCAGCATCCAGGATCTGGCGTGGTAGATGTCGCCGAGGGCGCCTTCGTCGATTTCCTCCTTCATCGCCTTGGAGTGGCTCTCGAACCGGAAGTGCTGCGCCGTCATCAGTAGCTTGCCCGACCCATCGCGCGCAGCGATCATGTCGCGTACGAGCGCGGGACTGGGCGCTAGCGGCTTCTCACATATGACGTGCTTGCCCGCGTTGAGCGCGGCGATAGACAGCGGCGCGTGATAGTTGTTGGGCGTGCAGACGTCGATAATGTCGATATCGGGGTCGTCGAACAGCTCCTGGGGGTCCGTCGCGAGCTGTGTAACGCCTTGCGCTTCGCCCCACTGCTTGAGCGCGTCCGGGACGACGTCACTTCCCGCGACGACCTCGGCGTGCTCCGACGCCTTCCAGCCGGGCAAGTGGGTATGGGCAATCCCGCCAACACCGATAACACCGACCCGCAGTTTCTTGGCCATTCGCCGGGGACCTTCCTCGTAGATGTGCGGTCAGAATCGAGCGGCCAAACGATAGCATGGCGCCCTCGAGGTGTCCACAGAACGCGTCCGATAGACACGCCGAGTTGCGCCCCGCAAGCGCCAGGCCGCGAGGCCGTCGGCGGCGTCCCGAGCGTGCAAGTGGGCTTGACCCGCGTGACGCGGTTATGCAACGCTGTTGACAACGTAAGGCACGCCGCTCGAGGGCTACCAACGGGGCGTGCCTAGCCGACCCGGGTTTGCGCAAGAGAGGACACGCACGCCGCCAATGTCACGTACACACAGGATCGCAGTGTTGCCCGGGGATGGCATCGGCCCCGAGGTCTCGGCCGAAGCGCTAAAGGTGGTCGAAGCCGCGGCCGACACGTTCGGCTTCTCCTACGAGACCGAGACCTACGACTTCGGCGGGGATCGCTACCTCGCCACGGGAGAGATACTGCCGGATTCCGCAATCGAGGAATTCCGCGACTACCACGCGATATACCTCGGTGCCATCGGCCACCCGGATGTCGCCCCGGGCGTTCTCGAAAAAGGCATCCTGCTGAAGGTGCGTTTCGACCTGGACCAGTACATCAACCTCCGGCCCATCAAGCTGTACCCAGGCGTGCCCTGTCCACTGGTCGGCAAGGGGCCCGAGCACATCGACTTCGTGGTCGTGCGTGAGAACACCGAGGGCATCTACACGGGCGCCGGTGGCTTCCAATACAAGGGCACGCCGCAGGAAGTCTCCACGCAGATACACGTGACGACCCGCTTCGGGGCCGAACGCGCGGTGCGCTACGCCTTCGATCTCACGCAACGCCGCAACCGGATGAAGCAGCTGCACCTCGTCGCGAAGACGAACGTGCTGACGTTCGTCCACGACACCTGGTGGCGGGCGTTCAACGAAGTCGGCGAGGCCGACTACCCCGACATCAAGCGCGAGTATGCCCACGTCGATGCCGCGTGCATGTGGTTCGTCAAGAATCCCGAGTGGTTCGACGTCGTGGTCACCGACAACCAACTCGGCGACATAATCACCGATCTCGGCGCCGTGATTCAGGGCGGCATGGGACTCGCCGCTTCGGGCAATCTGAACCCGGACGGCGTCTCGATGTTTGAGCCCATACACGGGTCGGCTCCGCGCTACACGGGTCAGGGGAAGATCAACCCGCTCGCGGCCATCGCCGCCGCCGGGATGATGCTCGACCAACTGGGCGAGACGGTCGCGGCCGAGGCCGTCGAAAGCGCGATAACGAACGTCCTCGGCTCAGGCAAGATCAAGGACCTCGGCGCCGGGCGGATGGGATACACGACATCGGAAGTGGGCGATCTGATCGCCACCGAGGTCAAGAGCATCGGGAAGTAGGCGACCTTTGGCGGACGCCATCGACTGGGAAGCGTACGGCCGCGACACCCGCATGTCCGAGGGGCGCCTCCAGGACGCAATGCACGCGCATCTCGTGCGCGACTTCGTGAGGTTCTTCTCGGATTGGGACCGCGACGCCTACATCCTCGACGTGGGCTGCGGCGACGGCTTCTGGATGGAGACCCTACGCAACCTGGGGTTCCGTAAGGTCGTCGGGTTCGACTGCGCCGAGAGCGCGCTTGAACGCGCGGCCGAGAAGGGCCTCGACGTACGCCAGGGCGACCTGTACGACTTCGATGTGGCGAACGCGTTCGACGTCATCCTGCTGTGTGACACTCTCGAGCACCTGCCCGACGTCCGCGACGCCCTGGTGCGAGTGCACCGCGCGCTCCGCACGCACGGTTGCCTCTACCTCGCCGCCCCGGTCTACGAGTCGATGCGCTGCCGCTGGGAGCGGATGGCCCGTGGCGCTTCGCGCGAGGATCAGGCGCGCTCAGACGACGCTACGCACCTTCAGGCGTTCGCTTCGGGCGAGCTTCTCGACCTGTTGGACGGCCTGAATTTCTCGATCGAGAGTTCCGCGCACGTCGGCAATCGCGTGCCTTGGGCGAAGGGTGTGCGAGCAACGCGCGACGGAGGGCGGTTCGGCGACTGGTTCCGTGTGGCGGCGACCAGCCTCTTCAAGGTGCATGGCGCCCCCCTCGCCCAGCCTGTCGCGTCGGCGCAGCCTATCCACGTAGGCGGTCTTGAGGACGACTCGACCGTGCCTACGGCCGGAGCCCCCGGCATAGCGCCCCCCGAGGAAGACACCGACCTCGACGACGAACCCGAAACGGTGCTGCACGTCGACTGACGCGTCGGCACACCCCAGCATGCGGAAGCACGATGCGACAATCACAGCTCTTCGGACGCACTGTACGCGAAACTCCGGCCGACGCCGAAATCCCGAGCCACCAACTCCTCATCCGCGCCGGGCTCATTCGTCAACTCTCGTCGGGACTGTACACGCTCCTGCCCCTGGCGCAGCGCAGCGCCCGCAAGATCGAGGTGGTCATCCGCGAGGAGATGGACCGCATCGGCGGGCAAGAGGTCAACATGCCCCTGGTGCAGCCGGCGGACCTGTGGCGCGAGAGCGGGCGCTATCAGCAGATGGCGGGGAAGGAGTTGCTCGCCTTCTCGGACCACAACGGGCGCGAGCATGTGCTCGCAATGACGCACGAGGAAGCCGTCACGTCGCACGCGCGCGGCGANATCANCTCATACCGGCAGCTGCCGCTGATGGTGTACCAGCTCAAGCTGAAGTTCCGGGACGAACTGCGCCCTCGGGCGGGCCTGATTCGCGTGCGCGAATTCACCATGAAGGACGCCTATTCGTTCCACACGTCGGTCGAGGACCTGGACGCCTACTACCTGCGGACATACGACGCGTATGCGCGCATCTTTGCTCGGTGCGGCGTGCCGGCCACGGTCGTGGAGTCTGACCCCGGAATGATCGGCGGGACGGCGGCGCACGAATTCATGCACGTCACGCCGTCCGGGGAGGACCGCCTGATACTGTGCCCGACCGGCGACTACACCGCGAATGCCGAGGTCGCGGCGTTCGACAAGGGCCGGCCGGACTTCGGACCACGCGCCGATCGTGAGGAAGTGGCGACCCCCGAGTGTGAGACCATCGACGAGGTCGCGGAGTACCTCGGCGTGCCGACCGCGCAGACGATCAAGGCGGTGTTCTACGTCGCGGACGGCGAGTTCGTGTTCGCCGTCATCCGCGGCGACCTCGACGTCAACGAGGTCAAGCTGGCGAACGCCCTCGGCGCCGTCGAGCTGCGGCCCGCCACGGAAGAAGAGATACGCGAGGCCGGCGCGGAGCCCGGATACGCGTCGCCCATCGGGCTCGATGACGACGTGAAGATAGTCGCCGACGACTCGGTGGAGGCCCTGCACAACGGCGTCGCCGGAGCCAACCGCATGGGCTTCCACCTTCGCAACGTCAACTACGGCCGCGACTTCACCGCAAGCGTGGTGGTGGACATCGCGCTCGCCGTGGGCGGGCACAAGTGTGCCGTGTGTGGCGCGGGCCTGGAGGCGGCGAACGGGATCGAGGTGGGTAACATCTTCAAGCTCGGGACGAAGTACAGCGAGTCGATGAACGCCACATACCTCGACGACAGCGGCCGACAGCAGTCGCTCATCATGGGCTGTTACGGGATCGGCGTCGGTCGCCTGCTCGCCGCCGCGGTGGAAGCCAGCCACGACGATGATGGCATATCGTTCCCGGTCGCCATCGCTCCGTACGAGGTCCACCTCGTCCCGGTCGGCAAGGGCGCGGAGGTGGTCGAGGCCGCCGACGCGCTCTACGAGCGGTGGCTGTCCGAGGGATACGAAGTGCTGTACGACGACCGCAAGGAGTCGCCGGGGGTGAAGTTCAAGGACTCCGACCTCATCGGCATCCCGCTACGCGTGACGGTGAGCCAGCGAACGCTGGGCGACGACTCATACGAGGTGAAGTGTCGGTGGAAGGCGGATCGGGAGATCGTCCCGGCCGAGGGATTCTCGCCGCGGCCGTACCTCGACGAGGCGTGGGCGCAGATACCGGCCATTCCCGCTCCCGTGAGCGCCGACGGATGAATCGGGTGGCGCCGCGCGCGGAAGCGGGCCTCCTCAGCGTGCCCGAGGCCCGGCAGCCCGCCTCTATCGTAAGACGCGCTGCTGAGGCCGCGTCGTCGGTGCTCAGTCGGCATCGGACGGGGGTAGCTGATCGGGTTCAGGTGACGCGGGGCTGAGCGCTGCTGTCGCTGCGAATTGCGCCGTGAGCTCGGGCGTGACGTTCCGGTCGAGCGAGTGCCGCTTGAGCTTAGCGCCGGCCAGGTTGGCCTCGCGAAGGTCGGCTCCGACAACGCGCGCTTCGTACAGGTAGGCGTTCGTCAGGTTCGCGCGGCGGAAGACGACGCCGTTGAGGTCCACCGCGCGAAACACAGCGCCCTCCAGGTCGGCCTCCTCGAAGGTCGTCGGCGGGTCGAATGGATGCTCCAGGCTCGGGTCGGCGTCGCCTAACATCGCCTCGCGCAACGACGCGCCGCGGAACGTGGCGCTGCCTATCTTCGCGCCGCTCAGGTACGCGCCGTCCAGCTTGGCGCCGTCGAGGTCGGCGCCGCGTAAATCGGCCCCAACGAGGTACGCGAGGCTGAGATCTGCTCCGGCCAGGTTGGCGCGTCTGAGGTCGGCGCCGTTGAGGTTCGCCTTGCGAAGATCTGCGCCGGCGAGGTCGGCGTCAATCAGCGACTCGTTCGGGTGGTTCGCGGGCCCGCCCGCCTGCGCGCCAGGTCGTACGCCGGATGTCCTCGTCGCTACTCGGCCATGACGTGCCATCGTGTTCCTCTGCCTGTCTCGCCGCATGGTGTGGCGTTCGCGGCGCATTCTACGCTCGCCGGGCATCTGTCACAAGGTCGGGGTCATTCGGCCCGCTCTTCGTGCTTCGCCCGCTCCCAGAGCGTGTCGAGGAACTCCAGCGTCTTCGTGTCCATCTCTTCGCCGGTCTCCGCGAGTAGCTCCTCCATACGGCGGAAGCGGCGGACGAATTTGCGGTTCGCGGCCCGTAATGCCGCGTCCGGGTCCACCCGCAGGAATCTGGCGAGGTTCACGGCGGCGAAGAGCAGGTCGCCCATCTCATCGGCGAGGTCGTCGGTCGCTTCGTGGCCGTCGTGGGCGGGGATGTGCTCCTCAAGCTCGCCGAGCTCCTCGCGGACCTTCGCGACGACCTGCGGCGCCTCGTCCCAATCGAACCCGACGCGCGCGGCTCTCTTCTGCAGCTTCCACGCCGCCATCAACGACGGCATGCCTCGCGGGACGCCGTCCAGCGCGGATGTGCGATCCTCGTACCCGGGTTCCTGCCGCTTGATCGCGTCCCACGCCGACAGGACCGAGTCGGTGTCCGCGGCCTCCGCATCGCCATAGACATGCGGGTGGCGGCGCACGAGCTTCTCGTTCGTGCCGTTGAGGATGTCGACCATGCTGAACGTCCCGGCCTCGGTGGCGATCTGCGCATGCAGAGCCGTTACGGTCAGGAGATCGCCCAGTTCCTCGGCGACCTTCGACGGCGCGTGATCCTCAATCGCCTCGACGACCTCGTACGCCTCCTCGACGGTGTCTGCTCGCAGCGACTCGTGGGTCTGCTCGCGATCCCACGGGCACCCGTCCTCGGATCGGAGCGTCTCGACGATCTCCAGGAGGCGGCGGAAGGCGTCGGACGCGGTCTGGGCGGGCGGCTCGGGCATGGGTACCGTCCGTGGTTGGGGTCGCGGTGGCACGGGAATCTTAGCCATCGCGCGGTCGCGCGGGCAACGCCGCGCGTACGTGAGGATGCCCCGGCACGCTCTTGCCGGGGCATCCTCAGCGTAGGTCGTCGAAGGGCTACTCGTCGCGTTGCGGGCGTTGGCGACCTTCGCCACCTGGAGCGCCGCCTTCGCGGCTGCGACGGCCTCCGCCGCCTCCGCCGCCGCGCCGCGCGGCACTCGCCTGTTCCTTGTACCACTCGTCAAGCTTCGCGGCCTGCTCTTCGTTCAGGTGGCCTTTGACCGCTTCGCGCAACGCGGCCTGGCTCTCCATCATGCCCCGCATGAGGTCGCGCATCACTTCGCGTCGGTTGTTTGGGTCGACCTCACCGATATCCGCGAGCCCCGCCCTCGACTCCTCGACGGCCTTCTGGTACACCTTGCGGAGCTCGGTCAGCTGCTGGTCCGTGGAATCCATGTCGAACGAGATGAGCGCCCACGAACCGTGCACTGCGCGTTCCACCAGGGCCTGTGGGCTGAAGTTGCCGAATCCGCCGCCGGCACCGCGCCCGGCCCCGGGCCCCGGCCCTGGCCGTTGCGCGTACACAGTCACCCCTGCGAGTGACGCGCCAATGAACACACCGATCGCGACGAGAAGTACGCTGCGGGCCGCACGCTTCATCGTGTCCCCCCTTAATCACACGAGACGGAATCGTGAACGCGTCCACCCGTATTGGACGGGCGCCCGGCGCGTAGGATTAGGAGCGCCAGGGCCGTAGGCGCGCCACGTCTGGGTCGGCCGGCCCCGTGCGCCCGCCCGGCCTTGCCCGCGCGATGGTTTTCGGCGAACCTAACCGCCGTTCGAGAACCGGGAAGCAGCCGTTCCATGAAGAACATCGCCGCCATCGTCACCGAGTACCGCTGGCTCTCCCACGCGCAGGTGATCTGCGACCGGTTCCTGATGGGCTACACGATCGCGGGACGACACCACGAGCCGCGGGCGCGCATCGTGTCGATGTTCGTGGACCAGTTCCCGGAGAACGACCTGAGTCGCGCGCGCTCCGAGGCGCACTGCTTCACCATCTACCCGACGATCGCAGGCGCGTTGCGCCACGAGAGCCACGCCCTGTCCGTGGACGGCGTGCTCATCATCGGCGAGCACGGCGACTACCCGTCGAACGAGCTCGGGCAGAAGCTCTACCCACGGCACGAGTTCTTCCGGCAGGTGGCCCAGGTGTTCAAGCGCGACTCGCGCGTTGCGCCCGTCTTCGTCGACAAGCACCTGTCCTACGAGTTCGACAAGGCGGCGTGGATGGTCGAAGACTCGGAGCGCGGCGGGTATCCGCTTCTCGCGGGATCGTCGATCCCCGTAGCCTTCCGGCTGCCGCCGTTGGAGCTCCCGCTGGGATGTGAGGTAGACGACGCCCTCGCCGTCGGCTATGGGGGCGTGGACAGCTACGACTTCCACGCGCTCGAGGGGCTGCAGTGCATGGTCGAAAGGCGAAGAGGCGGCGAGACGGGTGTGCGGGCAGTACAGTACTTGCAGGGCGAGGACGTGTGGGCCGCGGGCGACGACGGCGTGTGGTCGTGGGATCTGCTGAGCGCGGCCATGTCACGGAGCGACAGCCCGCAGGGACACGCAGTGGACGACGGGCGACCGGAGGACTTCGTCGGCCTCCGCCACGTCCGCGACCACGTCGGCAGTCCTGGCGCGTACGTCATCGAGTATTCGGACGGAACGCGGGCGACGATGCTCCTGCTCGACGGCGCGACACGCGATTTCCTGTTCGCCGCCAAGCTGCGCGGCCAAGACGCGCCTGTGTCGACGCAGTTCTTCCTGACGCCGATCCCCAACGTGGACCACTTCAGCGGCCTGGTGAGCAAGATCGAGGAGATGTTCGTCACAGGCGAGGCGCCGTACCCCGCCGCGAGAACGCTACTCGTGTCGGGCGTATTAGAGGCATGTCTCCAGGCCAGACATGAAGGCGTGCGCCGAATGGCGACGCCGGCCATGGCCACGCTGACCTACACGCCATCCGCCGATTCACACTTCATGCGCGACTAGCCCGCGCAGCTATTCACCGACTTGGCGCTGGCGCGCGCGCCGCGCCCACCACAAACGACGTTGCGTAGGAGGCACGGCCCGTGAGCGAGACTGCAAGGATCAGCGCGCGGTATGAACTACTGGTCGAGGACATTGAGGACCGGGGCGTCGATGTCGAGCGCGTGAAGGAACGGCTGCGCGCCCAGGCGATTGAGACGCCGTCGTGGGGGTACGGCGACTCCGGCACGCGCTTCGGTGTGTTCCCGCAGGAGTGGGCGGCGCAGACGGCGCAGCAGCGGCTGCAGGACGCAGC